>DASZUH010000110.1:0-2646 GCA_035547715.1 Solirubrobacterales bacterium | reverse complement strand
ACGGCGTCTCGGTCGAGACCCTCGACGAGGCGCTCGACCACCGCGCGATGGCGCGGCCGCACGAGCAGGGCTGAGTTCTTGCAAGGGGCGCGCCGCGACTCGGCCGCGGCGCGCCTGTTGATGAACTGACGCCGTGCTTCGTCGCCGATCCATCGCCCTCCCCCTCGCGCTGCTCGCGGCGCTGGCGTGTGCCTGCGGGGCGTTCGCGGCGAGCGCGCGGGCGCAGGCGCAGGTCGCCTGGGTCGTCCACGGGCACGGCTTCGGCCACGGGGTCGGGATGAGCGCCTACGGCGCCTACGGCTACGCGCTGCAGGGCAAGGGCTACAAGTTCATCCTCGGCCACTACTACCGGGGGACGAGCCTGGGGACGATCAGCGGCCCGAACGTCGTCCGCGTCCTCCTCTCGACCAGCTCCGGGGACGTCGACTTCTCCGAAGCGACCAGCGCCTGCCGGACGAAACTGGATCCGACCCGCACCTACCAGGCGCACCGCCTCGGCGGGGCGGTCGTGCTGCGCACCTCGGCGGGCAAGCCGCTGGCGAGATGCGGGGCGACGCTGCGCGCCGCCGGCAACGGGGTGATCGACATCGCCGGGCTCGGCCGTTATCGGGGCGCCCTGGAGACGGTGGTGAACGAAAGCGGCGAACTGAACGTCGTCAACGCACTCGCCGTCGAACAGTACGTAAAGGGCGTGATCCCGAACGAGTCGCCGCCCTCCTGGCCGATGGCCGAGCTGAAGGCGCAGGCGGTCGCGTCGCGTTCCTTCGCCCTCACGGCGGGGGTCGGCGGCGATGGCTTCGACCTCTACTCCGACACCCGCAGCCAGGTCTACAAAGGCCTCGAATCCGAGTACACGACCTCCGACGAAGCCGCCGAACAGACGGCGGGACAAGTGCTGATGTACGAAGGGAAGATCGCCGAGACCCTCTTCTCGGCCTGCTCGGGCGGCAAGACCGAAAGCATGCAGAACGTCTTCGGCACCGCGGTCCCCTACCTGGTCGGCGTCCCCGACCCCTTCGACGGCGCCTGCCCCCTCCACAACTGGACTCTCGACTTCAGCGGCCCCGAAATCAGCCAGAAGCTGAGCGGCCTCCTCGACGGCGCCCTCAAACAGGTCGTGATCACGAAGACCGGCTACTCGCCCCGGATCATGGAAGCGAAGCTGGTGGGTACCGGCGGCGTCACCAGCGCCACCGGCGAACAGCTCGAGGTCGCCCTCGGCGGCTACTCGACCTGGATGACGTTCGAAAAGGTCGTCGGGAAGTAGGGGGCGGCCGGGGCGGCGGCCGGGCTCGGTGTGGCTCGCGGCCGCGGCGGCCGTCCGAGTTGCGTCCCGGGCGTGAGGGTTCCGCGGGGAGGCGTCACAGGGACGGGAGGAGCTCCACGCTCCCGTCACCCTTCTGCGCGGTTCGTCACGGGTCCGCGTGGGTCCGGTGACGTGGATCCGGGTCCCGAGGTCTCCGTTCGCTGCTTGTGCCCCTACGCGGTACAAGCAGCGAACGGAGGACCCGGACGTGTGAGGAGGACGGGACGGACCGTGACGTTCCGGGCGTCTTCGTCACGGGACCCGCTCCCGAGGCTGGCAGGTCGGGGTCCGGAGCCCTCCGCTTGTCGCTTGTTCCCCTATGCGGAACAAGCGACAAGCGGAGTGCGCGTGGCCGACGATCGAAGCCCGGGGCCCGGGGAAGGTCACAGGGACGCGACGAACTCCACGCTCCCGTCACGGTCCCGCGCCCACGCCATGTTGATGGGCCGAAAAGCGCTGATATAGAGCGCTTTTCGGCCCATCAACATGGGAGCCGTCACGGACCATGGGCCTTCGTCACGGAACCTGCGCATCTCTACCCGCGGGACGCACGGACCCGTGACCTCGCCCCGCAGACCCGGCCGTCCCGGCCACGGCCACAGCCCGCCTGGGTCGTGGACGGGACGGCCGCGTCCCTTGCCCTTCCCTTCCCTTCCGCCCCGGGCGCCGGCTTGCGGCGCCGCCGACCCCTAGACCCGGATCGTGATCACGTCGCCGTCCTGGACGACGTAGTCGCGGCCCTCGACCCGGAGCAGGCCTTTCTCGCGGGCGGCGACGTAGCCGCCGCACTCGACCAGCTGGGCCCAGCCGATCGCCTCGGCTTTGATGAAGGCTTCCATGATCTCGGTGTGGATCGTGCCCGCGGCCTCGAGGGCCGTGGCGCCGCGGTGGAGCGGTCGGGCGACCGCCTCCTTGTCCTCGCCCGCGGTGAAGAAGGTGATCAGCTCGAGCAGATCGTAGGCGGCGCGGACGAGGCGGGCCAGGCCGCTGCCCTCGACCCCGTAGGACTCGCGCATCTCGGCCGCTTCCTCGGGGTCCAGCTCGGCCAGCTCGTTCTCGATCCGGGCGCTCACCGCAACCGCGCCGGCGTTCACCGAGTTGGCGTGGGCGGCGACCGCCTCCGGCACCTCGGCGTCGCCCTCGTCGACGTTGGCGACGTAGAGGATCGGCTTCGTCGTCAGCGCCGAGAGGTTGCGTGCCGCGTCCGGCGCCAGTTCGGGCTGCGGCACCGAGCGCGCCGGCTTGCCCTGGGCGAGCGCCCCTTTCACCGCTTCCAGCCACTCCAGCTCGGCCGCCGCCGCTTTGTCGCCGGTCTTCACCTGCTTGCCGACGCGCGGGAT
>DASZUH010000109.1:0-12629 GCA_035547715.1 Solirubrobacterales bacterium | reverse complement strand
CGAGGTCGCGTGGTTGCCCTGCGAGGCGCCGTTGATCAGGAACCAGGTCCGCGACGCCCCCCAAGCTGCGGCGGCGAGCAGCTGCGCCTGCTGGAACGGGGTCGGTTCGGGCCCGATGTCGACGCCCTCGGTGACCGAGGGAACGTCGTTGATCAGCCCGGTCATCCCGACCAGCGCGACCATCGCCGGGTCGGCGGCGATGCCGCCCTTGTGGCCCGGCACCTGGAAGCGCCCGGTCTCGCGGGCCGAGTACTCGAGCAGAGCGTCCACGTAAGGGGTCTTGTCCTGCTTGGAGTCAGCCATGCGGCGAGTCTAGCCACGGCGAAATCCCCGCTTGAGCGAGGATGCGTGGAGATGAAGCACACTCGACTCGGGTACTGGATCGAGGAGGCCGGGGACGTGACGCCCCGGCCGCCCCTCGATGAGGATCGCGACGCCGACGTCCTCATCGTCGGCGGCGGCTACACCGGCATGTGGACCGCCTGGCACGCCCGCAGACTCGCCCCCGAGGCGCGCATCGTGATCCTCGAGTCCGAGCCGGTCTGCGGGCGGGGGCCGAGCGGGCGCAACGGCGGCTTCGTCGAGGGGATGTGGACGCACCTGGCCTCGATGCGGGACCGTTGGGGCGCGGCGCCGGCGCTGGCGGTCGGCGTCGCCGCCGAGGAGGCGGCGCTTCGCGTCGGCGCCTTCTGCACCGAGGAGGAGGGGGTCGACGCCTGGTATCGCCAGGCGGGCTACCTCGAGGTCTCGACCGCCCCGGCCCAGGACGACACCGGTCACGCCGCCGTGGACGCGTGCCGGGAGCTCGGCGTGCCCGGCAAGCTGCGCCTGGTCTCGGCCGAGGAGGTCCGCGCCCACTGCGACTCGCCCGAGTTCCGCGCCGGCGTGATCGAACCGATCGGCGCCACCGTCCAGCCCGCCCGCCTGGCCCTCGCCCTGCGCCGGCGGCTGCTCGAGGAGGGGGTCGAGATCTACGAGTCCTCCGCCGTCGCCCGCTTCCGCGAGGCCGACGACGGGGTCGAGGCGACCGTCACCACCGGCGCGCGGGTCCGCGCGCCCCGAGGGGTCCTGGCGATCGGCGGCGCCGCGCGCTCGCGCCGTGGGCCGCTGGCGGGCCGGCTCACCATCGCCTCCTCCCATATCGTCATCACCGAGCCGGTCCCCGAGGTGATCGAGAAGCTCGGCTGGACCGGCGGCGAGGCGATCACCGACGGCCGCGCCCTCGTCCACTACTTCCGCACCACGCCGGATGGTCGGATCGCCTTCGGCTGGGGCGGCGGCCGGATCGCGATGGGCGCCCGCACCCACGGCCGCGCCGAGGTCGACCCCGACGTGGTCGAGACCCAGCGCCGCCACCTGGTCGAATACTTCCCCGAACTCGCCGGCCGTCGCATCACCCACGCCTGGGGCGGCCCGATCGACGCCTCGCCGACCCACCTGCCGGCGATCACCTCGCTGCAGCGCTCCCGCGCCTGGGTCGCGGCGGGCTACACCGGCAACGGCGTCGGCCCGACCAACATGGTCGGCCGCAGCCTCGCCTCCCTCGCCCTCGACCGCAGCGACGACCCCACCCGCCTCGCCTTCGTCGACGGCGACATGCCCCGCGTCCCGCCCGAGCCGTTCCACTGGATCGGTGGCGAAGCGATCCGCCTCGGCATCGCCTCCAAGGAGTACGCCGAGCGCGAAGGGCGGAAGCCGAATCCGGTCGCCTCGGCCGTCGCCAAGGTGCCGGAGCTGATCGGCTTCCACATCGGCCGGTAGGTGAGCGATCCGGGGTCTACGCGATCCCCGGCAACGCGATATCGGCCTCCTCCTGCTCGGGCCTGATCGCGGTCATCTTTTCGGCCCGCCGCTGCTGGAAGGTCGCGAATCCCATCGCCAGCACCGTGGCGAAGAAGAGGATCATCGCCACTACATAGACTTCGACCGGGATCCCGCGCTGGGCGGCGCCGAAGATGTAGAGCGGGAAGGTCACGGTCGATCCGGCGTTGAAGTTCGAGATCACGAAGTCGTCGATCGAGAGGGCGAAGGCGAGCATCGCGCCGCCGAAGATCCCCGGCAGGATCAGCGGGAAGGTCACCAATCGGAAGGTGGTGAACGGGCCCGCACCGAGGTCCCTCGCCGCCTCCTCGAGGCTGCGGTCGAAGCCGATCAGCCGTGACCTCACCACCACCACGACGAAGCTGATGCAGAACATGACGTGGGCGATCAAGAGCGTCTCGAAGCCGAGCGACGGGGTGCCGAGGATGAGGAAGAAGGAGAGCAGCGAGGCCCCCATCACCACCTCGGGAGTCGCCATCGGGACGACGATGAGGAAGTTGGCGAGCCGCCGCCCGAAGAAGCTGTGGCGGACCAGGGCGATCGCCATCATCGTGCCGATGATGGTCGAGATCAGCGTCGCCAGCAGCGCCAGCTTGATGCTCTCCAGCAGCGCCTTGGTGAGTTCGGTGTCGCTGAAGGGATGACCCCAGTGCTTCAGGGTGAAACCGACCCAGGTGAAGTTGTAACGCCCGGCCGGGTTGTTGAACGAGAAGACGAAGATCAACGCGATCGGGATCAGCAGATAGATCACGACGAGGATCGCGACGATGTTCACCGCGTGTTCGCGCAGCCAACGCCAGGCGCGGGCAACGTTGGTTTCGGCGCTCAGCGAGCCGCGCCCGGGAGTAGGGGTGTTCGGAGCCACCGGGGTGTCCGTGGTCGCGCTCATACGGCCTCCTGTCCCATCAGCGCCTCAGAGCCGGCGAACCTGAGGTAGATGAACACCACGACCATGATCACCGCCATCAAGACGAACGAGAGCGCGGCGGCAGCCGAGTAGTTGGATTGGCTCAGGTAGAGGGATTGGATGACGTTGCCGATCATCCGGTTGTTGGCACCACCGAGGAATTCCGCGTTGACGTAGTCGCCGACGGCGGGGATGAAGGTGAGCAGCGTGCCGGCGACGACCCCCGGCAGCGAAAGCGGGAAGGTCACTTTCCAGAACGTGCTTCCCGCGCTCGCGTAGAGATCTTTCGAGGCCTCCAGCACCCTCACGTCGATGCGCTCGAGGCTCGCATAGAGCGGTAGCACCATGAAGGGCAAGAAGTTGTAGGTGATGCCCGCGATCACCGCGAAGCCGGTGTAGAGGATGTGGCCGCTCGGAGCGAGCCCGATGTTGTGGGCGATTTCGGTGACCGGGCTTTCGTCGGCGAGGATCGTCTTCCAGGCCAGGGTGCGGACCAGGTAGGTGGTGAAGAACGGCGCCACCACGGCGAACAGCATCACGTTCCGCCATTTCCCTGCCTTGAAGGCGATCACGTACGCGAGTGGGTAGGCGATCACCAGGCAGAGCAGCGTCGCGATCGCCGCGTACACGAAGGAGCGGAAGAACTGCGTCTTATAAAGTTCCAGTGCTTCCTTGTAGTTGTCCCAGTGCCAGGTGAAGTGATAGTGGAGCGTGCCTGGGATTTCGACGTCCAGCGACAACTTCGCCATGAAGTACAGCGGGATGACGAAGAAGACGATCAGCCAGAACGCACCCGGCAACAGGAGCAGGTAGGCAACGCTGCGTTTGCGGAGCGCATCAACCATCGTGTCCCCCTAGCCGTTCAGCACTTCGTCGAACGCTTTGATCACGTTTTTTTCCTCTTGACCTTCGAGCGTCGGGGTCGGTGAGCAGTTCTTGGTGAACGCTTCGCTGGGGAAGATCAGGTGGTTTTCCGCGATTTCCGGTTCCGTCTTCTGCAGGACCTCCTGGACGCCTTCGACCGGGGTCACGTAGTTCACGTAGGCGGCGATGTTGGCCTGGATTTCGGGCTTGTAGACGAAGTTCATGAAGGCCTCGGCCGCGGTCGGGTTCGGCGCCCCGACCGGGATCACCATGTCTTCCGACCAGAGCATGCAGCCTTCGGTCGGCATCCGCCATTCGAGGTTCGGGTTGTCCGCCTGCAGCTGCACGGCGTCACCCGACCAACCCATCACCGCGACCGCGTTGCCGTTGGTCAGGTCCTGGGCGTAGTCGTTGCCGGTGAAGCGGCTGATCTGGCCTTCGTTGGCGGCCTGATCGATTTTTTCGATCGCTTTCATCCAGTCGGCTTCGGTGGCCTTTTCGGTGTCGACGCCTTCGCACTTCATCACCAGCGGCACCGTTTCTCGGACTTCGTTGAGGAAGTCGACCTTGCCCTTGTATTCGGGTTTGAAGAGGTCGCAGATCGAGTGGACGTTGTTCGCCTTTTCCTTGTTGACGATCAACCCGGTCATGCCGCTCTGCCACGGCACCGAGAACTTGCGTTCCGGGTCGAAGGGCGGATGGCGAAGGTTCTTCACCAGGTTCGCTTTCACTTCCGGCAACGCCGAGTGGTCGAGTTCCATCAGGTAGCCGAGCTTGATCATTTTCGCGACCATGTAGTCGGCGAGGACGAAGATGCTGCGGCCGCCCGATTCGCCCGAGGACAGCAGCGGCTGCATCTTGTTGAAGAATTCTTCGTTCGAGTTGATGTCTTCGTGGTAGGCGACGGAGACGCCGGTCGCCTTTTCGAAGTTGGGCACCGTCTTCTTGTCGATGTAGAGCGGCCAGTTGGAGATCACGAGTTCCCCGCTCGCCTTCTTTTCCAGTTCGACTTTGGAGGCGTTCGATTCGACCGGGCCTTCGATGCCGCTGGCGCAACCCGCCACCGCGACGGCCACCGCCAGCGCGGCGAAGGCCATCGCGAGCCTGATCGCCGCCTTCCTCGTCGGTCGCCCCGACCTCATCGGTCAGCCTTCTCCGTGCGGCGACGCGGTCACCACGTGCATGTGCTCGGGCGCCCAGCTCAGCGTCACCTTGGCGCCGCCGCCCGGCAGCCTTTGGCGTTCGTTCTCGTCGGCGTTCGGGATCAGCACCGTCATCCGCACCTCACCGCCGAGGTTGACCGCGATCTGCGTCGCCGTCCCCAGGTAGAGGGAGCTCTCGACGATGCCTTCGACCCGCGGCTCACCGTCGGCAGGCGGCGCTCCCTCGCCCGCCATCGTCACCTTCAGCTTCTCCGGCCGCACCACCGCGGCGCACCCTTCGCCCGCGCGCAGGTCACCGGTGTCGGCGGCGAACTCGGGGCCGGAGTCGAGTTGCACCCGGCCCGGCCCGGTGACCCGCGCCGGCATCAGGTTGGAGACGCCGATGAAGCCCGCGACGAAGCTCGTCGTCGGCCGGTCGTAGACCTCCTCGGGGTTGCTGACCTGTTCGACGTGGCCGCGGTTCATCACCGCGATCCGGTCGCTCATCGTCAGCGCCTCCTCCTGGTCGTGGGTGACGTAGACGAAGGTGATCCCGACCTCGCGCTGGATCCGCTTCAGTTCCACCTGCAGGCCCTTCCGCAGCTTCAGGTCGAGCGCGCCGAGGGGCTCGTCGAGCAGCAGCACCTTGGGCAGGTTGACCAGCGCCCGCGCCAGGGCGACGCGCTGCTGCATGCCGCCGGAGAGCTGCGAGGGGCGCCGCCCCGCCTCGCGCGCCAGCCCGACCCGCTGCAGCTCGGTCGCCACCCGTTCGGCGATCTCGTCCTTGTCGACTTTCTTGCGCCTCAGCCCGAAGGCGACGTTGTTCTCGACGCTCAGGTGGGGGAAGAGCGCGTAGCTCTGAAAAACGGTGTTGGTCGGCCGCTTGTGGGCGGGCAGGGCGGCGACGTCTTCGCCCTCGATCGCGATCTCGCCGCTGGTCGGCCGCTCGAAGCCGGCGATCATCCGCAGCGTCGTCGTCTTGCCGCAGCCGCTCGGGCCGAGCAGGGTGAAGAACTCGCCCTGCGCGAGCGTCAGCGAGAGGTCGTCGACCGCGGTGAAGTCGTCGAAGCGTTTGGTGACGTTGCGCAGGTCGACGCTGGGGACGTCGCCCGCGGGCGCGCCCACGTCCGCGACCACCGCCTCCGGCCCGGTCACGCAGCCACCCCCTGGAATCCCATCACGATCTCTCCCATCGTTCGTCCCTCCAATCCCACGCGACCGTATGCCCCGGTGGATCGAGTCGCAAGTGGCGAATGTCCTAAAAGGACAGCTTCAAGTTATACCTCGTGTATAAACGGAGTTGCCTTGCTTGACCCGTAAGTTACTTGCGCGCGGCATGAACGGCCTCTAGCGTTGTCCATAACGTCGCAAGCGTTTGAGAGGAGAGCGGTAATGGCGACCGCACCGCAGGTAGTCGATTCAGAACTTCAGCAACTGGCCCGCAAGCATCTGTGGATGCACTTCTCGCGGATGGGCGCCTACAGCGCCGACCACGAGATCCCCCTGATCACGAAGGCCGATGGGTGCTACGTCTACGACGAGCACGGCAACCGCTACCTGGACGGGCTCTCGGCGCTCTTCTGCGTCAACGCCGGCCACGGCCGCGCCGAGTACGGCGAGGCCGCGGCGCGCCAGGTCGAAGAGCTCGACTTCTTTACGCTCTGGAGCTACGCCCACCCGCGCGCGATCGAACTCGCGGCGCGGATCGCCGGCCTGGCGCCGGGTGACCTCAACCGCGTCTTCTTCACCGACGGCGGCTCCGAGGCGGTCGAGTCGGCGCTGAAGCTGGCGCGCAACTTCCACCGCGCCCACGGCAAAGGCCAGAAGCACAAATTCATCGCCCGCGAGGTCGCCTACCACGGCACCTCCCTGGGGGCGCTCTCGGCGACCGGGATCACCAACCTGCGCAACCAGTTCGAACCGCTCGTCGCCGGCGCCTGTCACGTGCCGAACACCAACATCTACCGCTGGCCCGAGGACCGCGATCCGCTCTGGGCCGCCGACGCGATCGAGGAGCGGATCGTCTTCGAGGGGCCGGAGACGGTCGCCGCGGTGATCCTCGAGCCGGTGCAGAACGCGGGCGGCTGCTTCGTCCCGCCCGACGGCTACTTCAAGCGCGTGCGTGAGATCTGCGACCAGTACGACGTGCTGCTGATCTCCGACGAGGTGATCTGCGCCTGGGGCCGGCTCGGCCACTACTTCGGCTGCGAACGGTTCGGCTACCAGCCGGACATGATCACCACGGCCAAGGGGATCACCTCGGCCTACGCGCCGATGGGCGCGGTGATCGCCTCCGACCGCGTCTTCGAGCCGTTCAGCGAGGGCGGCGCGTCGTTCGCCCACGGCTTCACCTTCGCCGGCCACCCGGTCGTCGCGGCGGTCGCGCTGGCCAACCTCGACGTCTTCGAGCGCGAGGACCTCTGCGGCCACGTGCGCGCCAAGGAAGGCGAGTTCCGCGGCATGCTGGAGAGCCTGCGCGAGCTGCCGATCGTCGGCGACGTGCGCGGCGCCGGGTACTTCCAGGCGATCGAGCTGGTCAAGGACAAGGAGACCAAGGAGAGCTTCAACGACGAGGAGTCGGAGAAGCTCCTGCGCGGGTTCCTCTCCGGTGAGCTCTACAGGCGCGGGCTGATCTGCCGCGCCGACGATCGCGGCGACCCGGTGATCCAGCTGGCGCCGCCGCTGATCTGCGACACCGAGCAGTTCGAGGAAATCCACGATGTCCTGTCGACCGTGCTCGCCGAGGCCGGGGAGCGGATGGCCACCTGAGATGCGCGCTCCCCTGACCCGATAAGGAGCGGCGGTGCTCACGGTCCAGAGCCTTCTCGATGAGCTCCAGCTGGAACTCGCCACGGGGGCGAAGGCCGCCGCGGCGCCCGTCCGCTGGGTGCACATCTCCGAGCTGCAGGACCCGACGCCGTGGCTGTCGGGCGGGGAGCTGATGCTGACCACCGGCATCCCGCTCGACACCGAGGAGAAGCAGCGCGCCTTCGTCGGCGACCTCGCGGGGCGCAACCTCGCCGGGCTCGGCTTCGGCACCGGCTTCAGCCACAAGCGGCTGCCCGAGGCGCTCGTCGACGAGGCAGAGAAGCGCGGCTTCCCGCTCTTCGAGGTGCCCTACTCGGTGCCGTTCATCGCGATCACCGAGAAGGCGTTCACGAAGCTGGTCAACGAGCAGTACGAGGTGCTGCAGCGCGGGCTGGCGATCCAGCGTCGGCTCGAGCGGCTGGTGCTGGAGGAACGCGGGCTGGAGGAAATCGCCGCCACCGTCGCCTCGGCGGTGGGCGGGACGGTGGCGATCCTCGACGGGCGCGGCGAGCGGCTGGCCGGGCGCGGCTTCCGCCGCCAGCTCTCCGCCGAGGCGATCGGCGGGATCCGCCGCGAGGTCGTCGGCCACGCCGGCGACGGGCGGCCGTTCGTGCCCTCGCACCCCTCGCTGGCGGGTCGGGCGCTCGCCCACCCGGTCATCTCGCCGGGCGGCGGGCTGCCGCAGGCCTGGGTGGTGATCGTCCGTGACTCCGGCGGCCTCGGCGATTTCGAGCGGCTGATCCTGCAGCAGGCGGTGGCGATCGTGGCGCTCGAGCTGATGCGGCGGCGGGTCGCCCGGGAGACCGAGCGGCGGCTGGCCGGCGACGTCCTCGCGGCGGCGCTCGGCGGCATGATGGACCCGGTCGAGCTGCGCCGCCGGCTGGAGCCGTTCGGGATCGGCGAGGAGGCAGCGGTGCTCGTCTTCGCCGTCGACAACCCCGGCGCCGCGGCGGCGACGCTGGAAGCGACGCTGTCGGCGGAGGGCACGCCGGCGGTCGTCGCCCCGCACGAGATCAGCGGCCGCGAACTGCTCTGCGCGGTGGTCGACGCCGCCGACACCGACCCGCTCGAGGTCGCCGCGAAGGCGCGCGCGAAGCTGATCGAGGAGCGCGGCCCCGCCCGGGCCGCGGCCGGCCGGGTCGGCCCGCCCGGGTCCCTGCGCCACTCCTTCCACGAGGCGCGCTGCGCACTCGAAGCGACCGCCTTCGCCAACGGCTCGGCGCCGGAGGTCGCCTCCTGGCGAGACCTCGGCGCCTTCACCCTGCTGCTCTCGATCCAGGACGACGATGCGCTCTCGCTCTACTGCGACAGCGTCCTCGGCCCGATCGAGGAGGGCGATGAGGAGTACGGCGGCGAGCTGTTGCGCTCGCTGGAGGCCTTCATCGAGCAGAACGGGCAGTGGGAGCGGGCCGCCCGGCAGGTCTATTGCCACCGCCACACCCTGCGTTATCGGATGCGCAAGGTCGAAGAGTTGACCGGCCGCGATCTCTCGCGCGCCAATGATCGGATCGAGTTCTGGTTGGCGCTGCGCGCCAGAGAGTTGGTGACTGCATGAAGGTCGGAGTACCCACGGAGATCAAGTCGGACGAGTACCGCGTCGCGATCAGCCCGGCGGGGGTGCGCGAAATGGTCGAGCACGGGCACGAGGTGCTGATCCAGGCGGGCGCGGGGGAGGGGAGCGCGTTCAGCGATGAGCGCTACGCGCTGCAGGGGGCGACGATCGTCCCCGACGCGGCGGCGGTCTTCGCCGAGGCCGAGATGATCCTCCACGTCAAGGAGCTGCAGGCGTCGGAGATCGCGATGTTGCGGCCCGAGCAGCTGCTCTTCACCTACCTGCACCTGGCGCCCGATCCCGAGCAGACCCGGGGGCTGATCGAGTCCGGGGTGACGGCGGTCGCCTACGAGACGGTCGAGGGCATCGATGGCGGGCTGCCGCTGCTGGCGCCGATGAGCGAGGTGGCGGGGAAGATCGCCACCCAGGCGGGCGCCTACATGCTGCAGAAGCCGGAGGGTGGCCGCGGGATCCTGCTTGGCGGCGTGCCGGGCGTGGCGGCGGCCAACGTGATGGTGATCGGCGGCGGCGTGGTCGGCATGAACGCCGCCTTCATCGCGATCGGGATGGAGGCCGACGTCTTCGTCTTCGACCGCTCGATCGACCGGCTGCGGGACCTCGACGTGATCTTCAGCGGCCGCTGCTCGACCGTCTACTCGACCACCCTGGCGGTGGAGGAGATGCTGCCGCGGGCCGACCTGGTCATCGGGGCGGTGCTCGTGCACGGCGCGCGGGCGCCGTACGTGGTCACGCGCGAGCAGCTGAAGCTGATGAAACCGGGGGCGGTGCTGGTCGACGTGGCGATCGACCAGGGCGGCTGCTTCGAGACCTCGCACCCGACCACGCACGCCGAGCCGACCTTCGAGGTCGAAGGGATCACCCACTACTGCGTCGCCAATATGCCCGGCGCGGTGCCGATCACCTCGACCCAGGCGCTGACCAACGCGACGCTGCCCTACGCGATCGCCCTCGCCGACCACGGCCTGACCGGGGCGATCCAGCGGATCCCGGGCCTGCGGCCGGGCGTCAACGTCGCCGCGGGCAAGGTCACGCATCCCGCCGTCGCCGAGGGCGTCGGCATGGAGTTCGTGCCGCTCGAGGACGCGCTGCCGCTGGGGTAGCGCCGCCAGATGAGGAGATTCGTCGCGGTCGCTGCCGCAATCGTCGGCATCCTCACCGCGCACGCCCTCGCGGCCGGTACCGAAGAAGTGCCGCGCTGCCACGGGCGGGTCGCGACGATCGTCGGCACCGCGGGAGACGACGTCCTGCACGGGACGCCGGGCCGCGACGTGATCTGGGGCGGGCCGGGGAACGACACGATCTACGCCAGCCTCGGCAACGACCTCGTCTGCGGCGGCGCCGGCGACGACGTCATCCACGGCGGCCGCGGCAACGACGAGGTGTTCGGTGGGCGCGGCGCCGATCGCGTCTTCGGTGACCTCGGCGACGACAAGGTGACCGGCGGGCCGGGAGATTACGACGACGTCGCCGGCGGCCTCGGCATCGACACCGTCAACGGCGGGCCGGGGAGCTACGACCTCGTCCACGGGGACTACGGCTACGACCGGATGTCGGGCGGGCCGGGGAAGCACGACATCGCCTCCTTCGCCACCGCGGTGGCGGGCGGCAAGGGCACCGGCATCTGGGCCTCGCTGCGCAGGCACGTCGCCCGCGGCGACGGTCACGACAGGCTCTTCGGCTTCGAGGACCTCGAAGGCTCGGCCTTCCGCGACACGCTGATCGGCGACGGCGGCGCCAACGGGATCAAGGGCGGGCCGGGCGACGACACGCTGATCGGCGGCGGCGGTCACGACACGCTCGATGGCGGCCAGGGGACCGACGGCTGCCGCGGTGCTCCCGGGCGGACCGTCTCCTGCGGGCCCGAAGCGGCGCCGCGGGGCACCGCGTACGTACAGGTCGACGAGGCGCCGAACGGCGGCGGCGGCGTGCAGATCGTCGGCGGTGCCGGCCGCGACGACCTCACGGTGTCCTTCGACCAGACGACCGAAACCCTCACCGTCACCGCCGCGGCCCGCCTCGCCGCCGGCCCGGGCTGCGTCCATCCGACCGACGTCCCGGCCGACTTTGCGCCGAAGCGGGTCGAATGTCCGCTGGACGGTCCGGCCCGATGGCTGATGGCCGACCTCGGGCCGGGCGACGACCGCTTCCTCGTCAAGGGCTCGCTGGTCGCCGTCGGCAGCGTGCGGGTCAACGGCGGCGAGGGCGACGACGTGATCCGTGGCGGCCCCGAGGACGATCTCCTCGAGGCAGGCCCCGGCGCCGATCGCCTCTACGGCGGCGCCGGGGCCGACGGCCTGGTCGGCGGCCTGCCCGGCCCGACCTTCCTCTACGGCGGTCCGAACGGCGACCTGCTCGCCGCCGGGGGCGGCTGCGCGGGCGGCGCCCTGGTCGGCGGCGGCGGCCGCGACGACGCCTCCTTCGCCGAGATCGGCACCCACCCCGGCGTCCTCACCGTCAGCTTCCCCGCCCACTCCGCCTGGATCGACGCGGTCCCCGGCTGCCACCACGTCCGCCTGTCGCCGACCGACGAGGACATGGAGGGCTCCTTCGGCCCCGACATCCTGATCGGCAACGGCCGCGCCAACGCGATGCTCGGCCAGCCCGGCCGCGACGTCTTCATCGGCAACGGCGGCGACGACGTGATCGACGCCCGCGACGGCGAAAAGGACATATCGATCCAGTGCGGCCGTGGCCACCCCCGCGTCCCCGCCATACCGGCCACCAAGCACCACAAGCGCGTCCCGCCGAAGCCGGCCACCGGCCGCCCCGAAGGCCGCGCCCTCCGCGACTCGATCGACCCGCCCCCCGTCAACTGCGCCGCCGTCGCGGTCGGCCGCCCCGTCCCGGGACTGCACGGGTAGGGGTTCGGCCGAGGGTTCGGGGCGCGGCAAGCCAGCGCCCGGGGCAGGCGGCGGCCCGGGAGCCTGGCGGCCGTCCGAGTTGCGCCCGGCCTTCTCGGTGGCGGCCCTGGCAGGTTGTGGCCGCCACCGAGAAGGCCGGGTCCGTGGGGAGAGGTGCGAGGGTTCGTGACGTGGGCCGGGGGACGTGCGGGTCGTGCGCCGGGTGGACGTGCGCGTCACGCAGGGAAGTGGCGCATGTCCGGTCGCAAAGGCGCATGGTCCGTGACGAAGACGCTTGGGACGTCACGGTCCGTCCCGTCTCCCCCGGGCGTCCGGGACCTCCGTTCGCTGCTTCTACCGCATGGCGGTACAAACAGCGAACGGAGGCCTCGGGACCCGGATCCAGGTGACGGAAGGCATGAGGATCCGTGACGAACCGGGCGGAAGGGTGACGGGAGCCCGGAGTTCCTCCCGTCCCCGTGACCTTCCCCGGGAACCACGCCCGTCGTCGGCCCGTGGCCGCCCTCCGGTCGTCGCCTGTTCGGCATACCCGAACAAGCGACGACCGGAGGAGGTCGGCGCAGGGTCCGTGACGAAGACCCATGGGACGTCACGGTCCCGTCCCACCTCCACATCACCGCCACGACGTCCGTGCACTTGTACCGCCCATGGGG
>DASZUH010000108.1:0-18612 GCA_035547715.1 Solirubrobacterales bacterium | reverse complement strand
ACTTTTCGGCCCATCGACATCCGGACCACACGAGGCTGTGACGGGACCCGCGCACTTCGTCACGGACCCCCGCCCCCTGTTTCACGAAAGCGCCACCGTCCTGGGCGCCTCATGGGGGTCACAGCCTGCCCGGACCCCCATGAGGCGCCCGGGATACCTCGCTCGCGCCCGGCCCCTCAATACGACGCCACGGCCCCCGCGATCTTGTCCTGGTAGTAGTGCGCCGTTTCGGTGCTCCCGACACTCGCCATCAGGGTCGAGAAGGCCATCACCCTTCCATCGGTGTTGAAGCAGTAGCCGGAGAGGTTGCTCACGCCGGTCAGGGTGCCGGTCTTCAGGCGGCAGCGGCCGTAGGCGGCGGTGCCCTTCATGCGGCCGGCGGTGGTGCCCTCCTTGCCGGCGAGCGCGAGGTCCTGGATGAATTCTTCGCCGATCGCGCTCTTTTGGACGCCGAGGAGGAGCTTCACCACGTCCTGGGGCGAGGCGAGGTTGCCGCGGGTGAGCCCGGAGCCGTCGAGCTGGTGGATGTCGGAGCCCATGGCGCGGGCGTATTCCTCGACGACGCGGGTGCCCGCCGCGGTGGTGCCGGCGCCGCCGAAGCGGGCGCCGAGGAGCTTCTCCAGCATCTCGGCGAAGAAGTTGTCGGAGTAGACGTCGGTGGTGTTGACGATTTCGCCGATCGACGGTGAGCGCACCACGGCGACCGATTTTGCGTCCGCGGGGGCCTTGCGGAGGGCGATCGTGGGGGAGACGCGGATGCCGGAGTGGCGCATGCTGTTGGCCAGGGTCTGCGTCGCGAGCTTCGCCGGATCGGAGGAGAAGTGGCTGGAGCTGGTGTTGCCGGCGAAGCCGGAGTTGAAGTCGAGGCCGGAGAGCGGGCCGATGTAGACGGAGGTGGCGTACCCGGAGTCGGCGACGCCGCGTTTGCGGTCGAAGATCGTGTCGTCCCCGTAGAGGCGGCCGGTCACCCGCTTGATCCCGGCCCGCTTCAACTGCGGCACGAGGGCGAAGATGTTGGTGCCGAGGCCCGCCAGATAGCTGTTGTAGAAGGCCGGCGTGCCGAGCGCGGGGTCGCCACCGCCCTGCAGGTAGAGGCTGCCGTGAAGGACGCCGTCGGCGTCGACCGTGCCGTCGGTCATGACCTTGGTCGGGATCGTCGCCGAGGGCCCCAGTTTGCTGAGCGCCGCCGAGGTCGTGAAGAGCTTGGTGTTCGAGGCCAGCGGCAGCATCTTTTCGGCGCCCGCCGCGCAGACGACTTCTTCGGTTTCCGCGTCGACCACCTCGAGGCCGCTCTGGGGGCCGCCCCCCGCCTTCAGCCACGCCTTCATCTGGTTGCAGGGGTTGGCGGCCGCGGCAGGGCCCGCGAGCGCAAGCAGCACTCCGAGGCAAACCGCGAGGACCGCTGTCGACGCCCTTCTCATCGTCCCTACCAACACCGCGGGGACGGAAGGTAGCGGCCTGGTCGGCCCGAACCGCGTCCGTGACACGACCGCCGTGCGGGTGCCGCCGGGGTGATCGGGAATACTTCCGGTACAGGCATGGGGAACGTCGTAGACATCGAGTCCAAGCCGCGCCGCAGGTCGGCCCGGCGTCGGAAGCCGTCGAAGACGGCGTTGGTGCTCGGCGGCGGTGGCTTCACCGGCGGCGTCTACGAGATCGGCGCGCTGCGGGCGCTGGACCTGCTGGCGGTCAACAGCACCGTCAACAACTTCGACGTCTACGTCGGCACCAGCGCCGGCTCGTTCGTCGCCTCCATGCTGGCGAACGGGATCACCCCCGACGAGATGATGCAGGTGATCAACAGCCGCGTCGATTCGGAGCTCGACGACCTGAAGCTGGGGAAGATGCTCAGCCCGAACTACATGGGCTTCGTCAAGAAGGGGATCGCGCTGCCGTTCCGCACGCTCGAGGCGGCGCGCGCGCTGCTGCGGATCAAGGACCTCTCGGCGATCGACTTCGGGGTGGCGCTGGCGGAGAACCTGCCGACCGGCCTCTACAGCGGCAGCGGGATCGGCGACTACGTGGCCGACGTGCTCACCGACGGGGGCCGCTCCAACGACTTCCGCGTCATCGACCCGGAGCTCTACCTGACCGCGACCGACCTCGACACCTGCGAGCGGATCGTCTTCGGCACCGAGGAGTGGCGCGACGTGCCGATCTCCAAGGCGGTCGAATGCTCGACCGCGCTGCCGATCGTCTACAAGCCGATCGAGCTGAAGGGGCGCCAGTTGGTCGACGGCGGCATCCGCTCGACCACCAACGTCGACATCGCGGTCGAGGCGGGGGCGAAGTTCATCGTCGTCGTCAATCCGCTCGTCCCCTACATCAACGACTTCCAGAAGACGATCCCGACGATGTTCGGCAGCCGCGTCCGCCGCGTCTCCGACATGGGGATGCCGGCGGTCGGCAACCAGGTCTTCCGGCTGATCGCCCACGCCCGCCTCCACCAGGCGGTCGAGCAGTGGCAGGAGCGCTATCCGGGCGTCGACATCCTCCTGCTGGAGCCGGAGGACAACGACGAGCTCATGTTCGGCACGCCGATCATGGACTACGGCCACCGCCTCGAAATCGCCCGCCACGGCTTCGAATCGGTCACCGCCACGCTCGCCTCAGACTACGACCGCTACGCCGAGATCACCGCCAAACACGGCCTCGAGATCTCCGAGCGCCGCCTCCGCCGCGTGGTCGAGGCGGCCGAGGAAACCGAGCCCGAAGAGACCTCCGCCTGGCGCCGCGTGCTCGAGCAGACGACTTCGGTCCTGCTCCGGCAGAGCGGCGAGGCCAGTTAGCTGTTCTTTTTGGTCCTCACAGGACCATAAGGAACAGCTGGGGGAGGGGTGCCGCGCCGGAGGGCACTGCGGGGGGCTACGCCGCGTAGAGCTCCTCGATCTCCTTCTCGTGCTTCTGGGTCACGACGGCGCGTTTGACCTTCAGGGTCGGGGTCAGCTCCCCGTCTTCCTGGGTGAGGTCGCGGGGGAGGATGGCGACCTTCTTCACCTGCTCGACGCGGGCGAACTTCTTGTTGATCTCCTCGACGTGGGCTTCGATGACCTTGCGGACCTCCGGGTTGGTGGCCAGCTGCGCCGGGTCCTCGGGCAGGCCCTGTTCCTTGGCGTAGGCGACCGCTTCTTCGGGGTCGAGGGTGACGAGGGCCACGAGGTAGGGACGCCGGTCGCCGACCACGACGCACTGCGAGACGAGCTGGTGTTGGCGGATCTCCGCCTCGAGGTTGGCCGGGGTGATGTTCTTGCCGCCCGCGGTGATGATGATGTCCTTCTTGCGGCCGGTGATCTTGATGAAGCCTTCCGAGTCGATCTCGCCGATGTCGCCGGTGTGGAGCCAGCCGTCGACGATCGTCTCCGCCGTCGCCTCCGGGTTCTTGTGGTAGCCCTGGAAGACGTTCGGGCCCTTGACGAGGATCTCGCCGTCGTCGGCGATCCGCACCTCACAGCCCGGGAACGGTTTGCCGATCGTGCCGAACGTGAAGTCGTCGCCGGCGGCGACGGTCGCCGCGGTCGAGGTCTCGGTCATCCCCCAGCCCTCGACCACGAGCACGCCGGCGGCGTCGAAGAAGCGCAGGATGTCGGGGTTGATCGGCGCCGCGCCGGAGACCGCCAGGCGCACCCTGCCGCCGAACAGCCCGCGGATTTTGGAGAGCACTTTCTTGTCGGCGAAGGCGTACTGGCGCTGCAGCAGCCAGCCCGGCTTGCGCCCCGCCCGTTCCGCCGCCCGCGTCCGTTCGCCGACCTTGATCGACCAGTCGAAGATCGCCTTTTTGAGCCCGCCCTCTTTCTCCATGCCGCTGTTGGCGGCGGTGTAGATCTTCTCGAAGATGCGCGGCACCGACGGGAAGTAGGTCGGCTTCAGCTCGGCCAGGTCGGGCATGATCTTGTTCGGGTCGCCCTGCCAGTAGGCCAGCGTGGCGCCGAGGTCGAAGCTCCCGAGCTGGATCAGCAGCGCGAAGGAGTGGGCGAGCGGCAGGTCGAGGTAGGTGACGTCTTCCTCCTCGATCACGCTCGTCTGGTTCACCATGTCGAGCATCGCCCGGTAGTTGCCGTGGCTGATGATGCAGCCCTTCGGCGGCCCGGTCGTGCCCGAGGTGTAGATGAAGGTGCAGATGTCGGCGGGGGTGACGGCGTCGATCCGCTGTTGGAACACGGCCGGGTCGACCTCGCCTCCCTTGGCCGCGAGCCCCTCCATCGAGATCGCGTCGTCGGCGTCGCCGATCATCATCACGACCTGCTCGAGCTGCGGCAGCCCGGCGCGGACCTCACGGATCTTCGCCAGCTGCTCCTCGTTCTCGACCACGACGACCTTGGCGTCGGAGTTCTCGAGCACGTAGGCGCACTCCTCCGGCGAGTTCGTCTGGTAGATCGGCACCACGGTCGCGCCGATCGAGAGCGCCGCGTAGTCGAAGTACGTCCACTCGGGGCGCGTGTTGCCGAGGATCGAGACGCGGTCGCCTTTCTCGACGCCGAGGGCGACGAGGCCGAGCGCGAGCGGTTTGACGATCTCGAAGACCTGCTGGAAGCTGCGGTCGACCCAGGCGTCGCCTTCCTTGTAGCGGACCGCGGGGTCGGCGCCGTAGCGCGCCGCCGCGCGCGGCAACAGGTCCGCCAGCGTCTTCGATTGGGTCCCCCTCCCCTCCATCGCGGGAGAGTCTATTCAGACGCGGGCCTCGGTTGCAAAGGCCCCGACCCCGGCCGGGACGAGCCGGCGCTCCGAGGTCGGGATAATGGGGCGATGAGCGATATCGGCACCACCGAGCCTCCGCTGAGCGCGCCGCCGCCGCCGCAGCCGATCCGGCGCCGCGGGCGCGGCTGGGTGATCCTGATCGCCTTCCTCGTCCTGCTCGCGCTCGGCTACGCGATCGTCAACATCGCCACCCAGAAGCCGAACAAGAACATCGTCCGCATCGCGGGGGTGGAGGAAGCGCAGGAACTCTTCGGCGGCGTGCCGCAGGAAGGCGCGCGGCTCGGCTCCGAAGACGCGCCGGTGGTCGTCCAGGTCTTCGCCGACGAGCAGTGCGGGGACTGCCGCGAAAGCTTCCTCGCGGTGATGCCGACGATGGCCGAAAAGTACGCCCGCCCGGGCAAGGTCAAGTTCCTCTACCGCCACTACTCGAACAGCGAAAACGAAATCGAGTACGGCTTCTACGGCACCGAAGCGGCGGCCGAACAGGGATACGGCTGGGAGTACGCCTTCCTCTTCTTCGTCAACCAGGACGAAGCCGACCGCGTCGGCGTGAGCGAGGCGGAAAACCGCCGCTCCGGCCTGCGCGAAAACTTCATGGAGTCGCTCGCGGGCGGGGTCGAGGAACTCGAAGACGAAGAATGGGAACAGGCCTTCGAAGAAGGCAAGGAAAAGGGCAGCGCGATGGAACGGAGCCTCAAGGCCCAGGAGGAACTCGGCGCCAAACTGGGCATCCGCTACGGCCTGGCGATGATCGTCAACGGCCCCGGCGGCAGCGTCACCCTGCAGGAAAACCCGACGCTGCCCGAAGTCGAGGCGGCGATCGCGAAGGTGGAATAGGCGCCGCGCCGCCTGTTCCGTCAAAGGCATCCTAGGCTGCCGGGATGAAGACGACCCGCCGCCCGGGCGCGACCGTGGCGCTCCACGCCTCCTCGACCTCGGCGAGAGGCAGCGGATGAGGATCGACGGCAAAGGTCCCGGCGTCGATCTCCTTGGCGAGCGCGGGCAGCTCGGCGACGATGCCGGCCGCCGTGACCGATCCTTGGCCGCTTCCCATGATCTGCAGATTGGCCGCCCGTAGGGCTGCCGAGGGAAGGGCGATGTCGGGTCCGGCGACGGAACCGATCTGCACCCACCTGAGTGGCCGGCTGCGGTCCTTGCGCCTGCGGACGATCGCCGGGATCGCCTCCTCTGAGGGCCTTCCCCAGAGGTAGTCGAGAACCACGTCGACCTCGGCGGCCGCCTCGCCGAGCGCGGCGTACGAGACATCGGTGTCCTCGAGCGCGACGAGGACGTCGGCGCCGAGCGCCTTCAGGGATTGGAGTCGCTCCTGGCCGCGGCCGGCACCGATCACGGTGCCGGCGCCGAGGTGCCTTGCGATCTGGACCGCCATCTGCCCGGCGTTACCGGTCGCGCCGAGGACGAGCACGCTCTGACCCGGCTCCAGCTCCGCGCGCCGCCGCAGGCCCACCCAGGAGGACATGCCGGGGTTCATCCCGGCGGCGATCGCGGCGACGTCGACTCCGTCGGGCAGCGGGACACTGCGGCGCGGATCGAGCAGGGCCTGCTCGGCCATCGTCCCCGGGACGCCGTCCGGGGCGACGAAGTAGACGATCTCCCCGTCCGCGCGCCGTCCGACCGCGTCGATGCCCGGGATCAGCGGCAGCTCTCCCTCGCTCGTGTAGTGGGAGCCGTCCGCCTGCGAGCGCACCCGCGGGTGCAGTCCGGCCGCCAGCACGTCGACGAGCTCCAGGTCGCCCCTCGCCGCAGGGGCGGCAACTTCCTCGTAACGCGGCGGGTGGTCGAACGATCTGACAAGCGCTGCGTGCATCTGGCACCTCCAGGTGGATCGATGGTGGCGAAAAGACCGGATGGCCGAGAAATTTAGTTGGTGATACTAACAAAAATAGATTGTGGCACAAACTAGATCGGCTAGAGTCCGCGCATGCCAGGTGAACCCAGGGCGTCGGTCGGGCCCGGCGAGGCCGTGCAACCGGCCGCGGAGACGGGGGAGCTCGGCCTCGTCGATGCCCTCGTCCAGTCCTCGTTCCTCATCCAGTCGGCGATGCGGCGCGTCTGCCGACGCCACGACCTCTCGATCGTCCAGGCGCGGCTGCTCGGCATCCTCCGGGACCGTGAACCGGGGATCCTCGCGCTCGCCCGTTACCTCGGCCTCGACAAGTCGAGCGTGACCGGCCTCGTCGACCGCGCCGAACGCCGCGGGTTCGTCAAACGCAACGCCCGCCCCGAGGACAAGCGCGCGGTTCGGGTCGTGCTGACCCCGGCCGGCCGCGCCCTCGCCGCCCGGTTCGCCGAGGAAGTCGGCGAGGCGCTGTCGATCCTCACCGCCTGCCTCACGGACCACCAGCGGACGCAACTTTCGTCTCTTCTCGGTCGAGTCGTGCTCGAGGAGCAGGGATCCCGAGGTGCGGCGAGCAGCGAGTGACGCGATTCGCGGCCACTCACCCCTTCGACCTCCGAGCGGCCCACCGCCCGGACCTCCTCGACCAGGGATTGCAGCGAGGCCTTGCGAGACGGGGGCGCGCCGCCGTTCGTCACCAAACGAGTGTCGGTGGCGGTCTACCCGGTGGTCCGCCGACGGTAGAGCACCGTGCCCAGCGGCGCGAACACCAGGAGGAGTAGCGCACACCAGAGGAGGGATGCCTCCACGGGATGCTGCATCGGCCAGGCGTGGATCGACGCCGAAGGATCGGGATTGTGCCAGAGAGTACGGCCCGCCGAGGTGACCGCGCTGACCGGGTTCCAGTCTGCGACCGCCCGGATCACGGTGGGCATGCGACGCGTCGGCACCAGGGCGTTGGACACGACGGCCAGTGGGAACAGGATCACAAGACCCACCCCCTGTGCCGACTCAGGGCCCTTGCTGACCATGGCGAGGCAGGCGGATCCCCACGAGAGCGCGTAGGCGAAGAGCAGGAAGATGGCGAACCCGGCGGCGATCGAAGCCACCCCACCCGTGGGGCGCCAACCGAGGCACAGTCCGGTGACGGCCACCATGAGGGCGCACAGACACGACGTGAGCAGGTCGGCGATCGAGCGACTCACCAGCACGGACGGCCTCCACATGGGGAGGGTTCCGAGACGATCGATGATCCCACTGTTGATGTCGGTGCTCAGGCCGACCCCGGTCCCCATGGCCGACGTCGTGAGGCTGAAGGCCAGAAGGCCGGCGATGGCGAAGTCGGCGTAAGAATGACCCCCGGGGAGCACCACTCCGGCACCGAACACGTAGACGAACAGGAGGGTGAACAGCACCGGCTGGACGGTGACGTCGGACAGCTGAAGCGGCTCGCGTGCGATGTGGACCATGTTGCGCCGGCTCAGGGCGAGGACGTCGCAGAGCCGACGGACGACACCGGGCGGCCGAGGCGTCCGCAGGCCGGCCGACGGGGTGGGTGGGGTTGCGGTCATGAGTGCGCGGCCTCCGCCTCGGTGGGGGCCGCTTCTTCGTCGGCCCCGCCCTCGTCGTCGGGAACGCTCGGATGACCGGTGAGCGAGAAGAACACGTCGTCGAGCGAGGGCTGATGGACCTCGAGGTCGTCCACGGTGATCCCGATGGCGTCGAAGGCCCGCACGACGGTGGTGGCCAGCCCCGAGCCACTGCGTACCGGTGCCCGCAGCCGTCGCCCGTCGTGACTCTCGCGGACCGGGCCGGACACGAAGGGTCGGAGCGCGGCGACCGCATCCGCATGGGCCTGACCGAGGGTCAACTCCAGTCGGGCCCCGCCGGTGGCCGTCTTGAGCTCGGCCGACGTGCCCTCGGCGATCACCTTGCCATGGTCGAGGACCGCGATCCGGTCGGCGAGTTCGTCGGCCTCGTCGAGGTATTGGGTGGTGAGCAGGAGGGTGGCCCCGTCTTTCACCAGCACCCGGATGACGTCCCACATACGGACCCTGCTGGTGGGGTCGAGTCCGGTGGTGGGCTCGTCGAGGAAGAGCACGGGAGGCCGGGTCACCAGTCCGGCCGCCAGGTCGAGGCGTCGCCGCATCCCGCCCGAGTAGTTGTCCAGCACCCGGTCGGCGGCGTCGGCGAGGTCGAACTGGGCGAGGAGCTCGTCGGCCCGGGCCCGGGCATCACCCCGGCGCAGGCCGGAGAGCTGACCCACCATCACCAGGTTCTGGCGCCCGGTCAGGAGCTCGTCGACGGTCGCATCCTGTGCGGTGACCCCGATCTTGCGCCGGACGGCCGGCGCTTCCCGGACCACGTCGTGACCGGCCACCCAGGCCGATCCGGCGGTGGGCCTCGACAGCGTGGTCAGGATGCGCACGACGGTGGTCTTTCCGGAGCCGTTCGGACCCAGCACGCCCAGGATGGACCCGGCCGGCACGTCGAGGTCCACGCCGGCCAGCGCGACCGTCCGGTCGAACCGCTTCTGGAGGCCCTCGGCCCGGATCATGGAATCTTGCGCCACGGCATCTCCTTCGATCGGGAACCGACCCTTTTCTGATGGCGGCGACGGTAACACCCGAGGATAAGATGCGCAACTCGCATCCTACGGCTATGGTGGTGCGGTGAGCCCGACGACGCGATCGACGTCCACCACGGAGGGTCGGCGGTCCTCGCGGCCGGCGCGGCGACGACGGGGCGCCGCGCTCGAGGCCGCCATCCTCGACGCCGCCTGGGAGGAGTTGTGCTCGGTCGGATATCCAGGGTTCACCCTCGACGGTGTGGCGGCGCGCGCCGGGACCAGCCGGCCGGTGCTCGCCAGACGCTGGTCCAACCGGACCGAGCTGGTCGTCGCCGCCATCCGCCGGCACACCGCCCGCGCCGTGGTCGAGCCGCCGGACACCGGCTCGCTGCGAGGCGACGTGCTCGCCCTGCTGCGCCGGCTGTCCGCCGGCGTCGCCGAGGTCGCAGGGGTGCTCAGCTTCGTGCTCGTCGACTACTTCGACGTCACCGGGCTCCCGCCCTCGGACCTGCGGGAGCGGGCGATCGCCGGGACGCCCAGCAGCATGACCGTCGTCATCCGGCGCGCCGTCGAGCGTGGCGAGATCGACCCCGACCGACTCCGCCCCCGGATCGCCTCACTGCCTCTCGATCTCGTGCGCCACGACGTGATCATGAACCGGGCACCCGTACCCGAGGACACCCTGGTCGAGATCGTCGACCACATCTTCCTTCCCCTGGTCCTCGCCCACCGGCCAGGACGGAGATGATCGAGGCGAGAGGACTCACCGCCCAACGGGCTCGACCCCCGAGGGCATAGTCCGGTTCCGCGATCTCATGCGGTCGACGTACACGATGCCGTTCGCATGCCGACGGCCGGTTCGGTGCTCTTGAACCTCATCGGGGCGCCCGGATTTGAACCGGGGACCTCACCGACCCGAACGGTGCGCGCTACCAGGCTGCGCCACGCCCCGAGAGGAGCGGATTGTCGCAGAGGGCGACCGCCCGGCGCGGTCCGGTGGGTGGCGGGCGCCCGGGTGGGCGACCGACGGGGCGCGCTACTTTGCCGGTGCGGGGGTTTGAAGCCGAAGATGAAGCGCAGCATCGGGATCGTGATGGTCGCCTTGGCGGCGCTCTTCGCGTTGCCCGCGGCGGCGTCGGCGTATCTGCCGCCGGGGTTCGTCGGGATCTCGCCGCAGAACCCGCTCGGCCACAAGGACTTCGAATTGATGGAGGAGGCGGGGGTCGACAACGTGCGGCTGCCGATGTTCTGGTCTGAGATCGAGGGGAAGAGCCCGCTGCTGGTGCGGCCCGACTGGTCAGGGTTCGACAAGGAGGTCGAACTGGCCGCCGAAGACGACATCCGGATCTCCCCGTTCATCTGGGGCTCGCCGGAATGGGTGGCCGAAGAACCGATCGACCTGCCGGTGAAGACGAGCTGGCAGCGCTGGGCCTGGCAGAAGTTCCTCCGCGAAGCGGCCCGCCGCTACGGGCCCGACGGAGAATTTTGGGAACTGCACACGAAGGTCGACTACCTGCCGATCACGCACTGGGAGATCTGGAACGAGGAGAACATCGTCACCCAGGCGAGCAAGCCCGACCCGGCCGAATACGCGCGGCTGATCCGGATCTCGGGGCGCACGCTCCACGCCGTCAAGCCGGGGTCGAAGGTGCTGATCGGCGGCCTCTTCGGCAGGCCGCTGCAGATCCCGCCCAACGTCGCCTCCGGCGACTTCCTCCAGCGCGTCTACCGGGCGGGCGACGTCAAGCCCTACTTCGACGGCGTCGCGCTCCATCCGTACGTCGCCCAGGCGCAGGCGATGGGGCCGGAGCTGAACAACTTCCGCCGCATCATGCGCCAGCACGGCGACGCCGCCACGCCGATCTACATCACCGAGCTCGGCTGGGGCTCGGCCAGCGGCCCGACCCGCTGGCAGCGCGGCCCGGAGGGGCAGGCCAACCAGCTCTCCGAGGCGTTCGAAATGCTCTCCCGCAACCGGATCCGCTGGAAGGTCGAAGGCGTCTGGTGGTTCACCTGGACCGACGAAGGCGGCACCTGCATCTTCTGCGGCTCCGCCGGCCTGCTGAACCGGCACTACGAAGCGAAGCCCTCCTGGTACCGGTTCATCGAATGGACCGGCGGCAATCCCGAAGCGGTGCCCTCGGCGGTCGTGGTCGAAGAATGAGCCCGGTGGGTAGGCTCCCGGTGACTCCGTATACCGAGTGAGAGGAGAACCCCAGATGGCTTTCGAGGTACCTGATCTGCCCTACGCGTACGACGCGCTCGAGCCGTACATCGACGAGCAGACGATGCACCTGCATCACGACAAACACCACCAGACCTACGTCGACAAAGCCAACGCGGCGCTCGAGGGCACCGAGTGGGCCGATCGCTCGGTCGAGGACGTCCTCACCAACCTCTCGAGCCTCCCCGGCGACAAGCAGGCCGCGGTCCGCAACAACGCCGGCGGCCACTACAACCACTCGCTGTTCTGGAAGATGATGGCCCCGAACGCGGGCGGCGACCCGACCGGCGACATCGCCGGCGCGATCTCCGAGACCTTCGGCTCCTTCGACTCCTTCAAGGAGGAGTTCAAAGCCGCCGGTGCCAACCGCTTCGGCTCCGGCTGGGCCTGGCTGGTCAAAGACTCCTCAGGCCTTGCGGTCGTCTCGACCCCGAACCAGGACACGCCGCTCTCCGATGGCTCCGCGCCGCTGCTCGGCGTCGACGTCTGGGAGCACGCCTACTACCTGAAGTACCAGAACAAACGTCCCGAATACCTCGACGCCTTCTGGAACGTCGTCAACTGGGACTACGTCAACGAGCTGTACGCGGCGGCCTGAGAGTCGCCTTCGCCCTGGGCCGGCACGTGGGACATCGCGTGCTCGGCCAGGGCGGTGATGGTCAGCGACGGGTTGACGCCGACGTTGGCGGGGATCGCCGAGCCGTCGCAGACCAGGAGGTTCTCGTAGCCGAAGACCCGCTGGCGGGCGTCGACGACGCCGTCCTCGGGTGAGTGGCCGATCGTCGCGCCGCCGAGGATGTGGGCGGTGTTCGGCACGTTGAAGAGCGCCTCGGAGACGCTCGACTGGGCGATCCCGCCGGTCCGCCTCGCCAGCCACTCGGCCGCCTCGTTGGCGACCGGGATGAAGGTCGGGTTGGGACGCTCGGGGTCTTGTTCGGTGGTCAGCCGCACGCCGCCGTTCGGCAGTCGCTTCGGCCGTAGCGCGATCGCGTTGTCGAGCGTCTGCATCACGAGCACGATGATCGTCCGTTCCGACCACCCCTTCGGCCACATGATCCGGGCGAACTTCCCGGGGTGGCGGACGATCTGGCCGAGCAGCTTCAGCGGGCGCGTCACTTTGGTCCCGTCGCCGACCAGCAGCGTGTAGAGCGTCGACATCGAGTCGCCGGCCTTGCCGTAGGTGACGGTCTCGATGTGGGTGTGGGCGTCGGGGTAGATCGAGGAGGTGATCGCGACCCGTTTCGTCAGGTCCTCGGGGTAGTCCTCGGGGACGGTGACGGCGAGGATCATCTCGCTGTTGGTGCGGACCAGCTCGCCGAGCCGGGCCGAGACCTTCGGCAGCGCGCCGTTCAGGCGGCAACGCTGCAGCAGCTTGTTGGTGCCCAAGGGGCCCGCCGCGAAGACGACGCTGCGGGCGGTGATCGTGCGCTTGCCGCGCCCGGGG
This sequence comes from Solirubrobacterales bacterium, assembly GCA_035547715.1. Classification (GTDB taxonomy): domain Bacteria; phylum Actinomycetota; class Thermoleophilia; order Solirubrobacterales; family 70-9; genus VAYN01. The sequence continues at coordinate 5,822 of DASZUH010000108.1, read as the reverse complement.
AGGAGCCCGGAGTGCTCGCTGGTGATCGCGTAGCCGTCGGAGCCGTCCGCGGCGCCGAGCGGGCGCACCTCGGTCACGGTCCGTTCCGGCTCGATCCGCACGCCGCGCCGCTCGGCCAGCCAGAGGTAGTTCTTGACCAGCGTGTTCTTTGCCCCGTGGGGGCAGCCGACCATGCATCGGCCGCACTGCAGGCAGCCGGTGCGGTCCGGGCCCTCGCCGCCGAAGAACGGGTCGGGGACGGTCTCGCCGGGGTTGTCCTGGTAGACGCCGACGGGGGTCTTGCGGTAGGTGTCGCCGACGCCGAGGTGCTCACCGAGCTCGCGCAGCAGTTGGTCGGCGGGGTCGTCCTGGCGGACTTCGTTGACGCCGAGCATCCGCTGTGCCTCGGCGTAGTGCGGGGCGAGGGTCTCCTCCCAGTCCTCGAGGTCGGCCCACTGCGGGTCCTTGAAGAATTTCGACGGCGGCACGTAGAGCGTGTTGGCGTAGCCGAGGCTGCCGCCGCCGACCCCGCAGCCGCTGACCACGGCGACGTCGCGGAACTGGGTCAGCCGGAAGATCCCCTTGAGGCCGAGGCGGGGCGCCCAGAAGTAGCGCCGCAGGTCCCAGGTCGACTTGGGGAAGTCCTCGTCGCGGAACCTTTTGCCGCACTCGAGCACGCCGACCGAGTAGCCCTTCTCGGCCAGGCGCAGCGCCGAGACGCTCCCCCCGAACCCGCTGCCGACAACCACCCAGTCGAAGTCGAACTGGCTCACCGGCCAAACCCTAGAGGGTCGGCCGGGGGAGCGGGCGAAAACCCGTCCGCGGGCGGGCACGGCGCGGCTCAGGGCCGCGCCGTCGAGGGCTTCTGGCTCAGGCCTCGCCCGGCTCGAGCGGGCGGAAGTCGCTCGTCCGCGCCCCGCAGACCGGGCAGAACCAGTCCTTGGGGATGTCCTCGAAGGCGGTGCCCGGCGGGATGCCCCCGTCCGGGTCGCCGATCGCCGGGTCGTAGATGAAGCCGCAGCTCTCGCAGATCCAGAGCGTGGCGTCTTTGGTCTCGGTCGTCATCGCCACCGATCTTATTTGTCGAAGCTGACCGCCACCGGCGCGCGCTCGGATTTGTCTTCGATTTCGAAGTACTGGCGCGCGGTGAAGCCGCTCTGGTTGGCGATGATCGAGCCCGGGAACTGCTGGATGTCGGTGTTGTAGGCCTGCACGTTGGAGTTGTAGATCCGCCGCGACGCCTGGATTTCGTCCTCCAGCTCCGACAGGTTACGGCTCAGCTGCTGGAAGTTCTCGGTCGCTTTCAGGTTCGGGTACTGCTCGGCGACCGCGCGCAGGTCGGTCAGCGCGCCGGTCAGTTTGGTCTCGGCGGTGGCGGTGTCCTGGACGCTTTTCGCCGACATCGATTCGGCCCGTGCCTGGGTCACTTTCTCGAACACGGCCTGCTCGTGCGTGGCGTAGCCCTTGACGGTCTCGACCAGGTTGGGGACGAGGTCGTGGCGCCGTTTCAGCTGGACGTCGATGCCGCTCCAGGACTCGTCGACGCGGTTGCGGGCGGAGATGATGCCGTTGCGCTTCGCGATGTAATAGAAGACCGCGAGCAGGATCAGAACTACGACGACGATGATGACGATGACCATTGAGTCTCCCTGAGGGTTCGATCGGCTTGCAGGACAAGATACCGCCGATCGGCGGCGCGACGGACGGGTTTCCTGCCTAGGATCCAGCCATGGGCGCCAAGCAGGAAGCGCAGGACTGGGCCGACATCGTGCGCCGCTACGGCGAACGGCACGAACTCACCTACGAGCCGGTCGGCGGGATCCACCCGAAAGACGCTCCGGTGGCGCTCTGCGTCGGCGGCGTGAACCGCCTGACCGGGCAGCTGGTCGAGGGCTTCTGGGGTGCCTCCTGTGACGCCGGCGAACGCGAAATGGGCGGCTTCTTCGACAAGGCGGTGCTGCCGACCGCGCTGATCGCCAAGGCCCACATGCCCGACCTGGCGCAGGTGGTGCCGGCCTTCAACGTCGAGTCGATCGAGGGGACCGAGCACGTCGCGCAGCGCTTCTCGCGCAAGGTCGAATTCGAGTCGCTCGACTTCAACAGGCGCTTCTGGACGACGGTGCCGAAGGACTTCGACCCGGTCGCCCTGCGCGAGCTCTTCGGCCCCGGCTTCCTCGCCTGGGTGACGACGATGACGGGGGAGATCGACTTCGGCGTCAACGACCGCCAGCTGTGGTTCAACTGGCGGCTCAAGGAGCGCTCCGAGGAAGAACTGAAACTGGCCCTCAAAAACGCCGGCCAGCTGTTCAAACGGCTGCAGTCGGAGATGGACGAGAGCGGCATCCACACCTATCCGCCCGGCCCCTGGCACGCCGGCCTGGCCCCGTTCCCGGACGCCCCGCCGGTCGATACGTCGCCGGTGGTGCCGAGCTAGGGAGAGGGTCGGTTCAGGGAGCGGGGCCGTGGCGGGTGCTCGCGGGTGGCGCAAGCCGGCGCCCGGGGCGGGGTGGGGCGGGCGGAGTCCGGAGCGGGGGCGGCCGTCCGAGGTGCGCCCGGCCTTCTCGGTGGCGACCCGGGCAGGTTGTGGCCGCCACCGAGAAGGCCGGGCCCGTGGGGAGTGATGAGGGTTCGTGACGTGTGCCGGGGGAGGCGCAGGGTCCTCCACGAAGTGCGCGCCTCCCGTGACGAAGGCTCCGGGAACGTCAGGGACCCTCACTCGCCCAGATCACGATGCGTGTTTTGACCCTGCCATAGCAAGGTCAAAACACGCATCGCGTCCCCACCTGATGTGGAACCGTGACGGAAGAGAGGAGATCGTCACGAACCCTTCACCTTCCCTGCGAAACCCTCACGTCCCGGGCCGCCGCCGGACGCACCTCGGACGGCCGGAGCACCGCCGAACCCCCGCCCGGCACCCACGTCCGGCCGGCGCCCCTACTCCCGCTCCACCACCGGAAAGGCCGCCGCCGCGGCGGCCTCTTCGCCGAGGAACGGGACCAGGACCTCGTAGGTCAGCCGGGGCAGCAGCGCGGGCAGCTCGGTGCTGCGGTCGGCGGCGACCTCGCCGTAGACGCGGGAGATCGCGGCGGCGACGGCGAGGCTGGTGGTCGGCAGCGGGCCCGGGTCGGGCAGGTCGGGGGGCAGGCCCGAGTCGATGATCGCGACGAAGCGATCGAAGCCCGCCTCGAAGCGGGCGTGGAACTCGGGGCCGATCGCGGCCAGCTCGATCAGCAGGAAGCGCCCGCCGGCGGGGTCGGCGGCGAACCAGTCGAGCAGGACCGCCAGCGTGGCGCGGCAGCGCTCGACCCAGGCGCCCTTGCCCGCGTAGGCGGCGGCGACCTTGGCGATCAGATCGTCGAGCAGGCCTTGGTGGGCGGCGAGGACGCAATCGCGGCGGTCGCTGAAGATTTCGTAGAAGCTCTCGCGGCCGACCCCGGCCGCGGCGAGGATGTCGGCGACCGTGGTCGCCTCGTAACCCCGCTCCGCCGTCACCCGGGCCGCCGCCTCGAGCAGCCGCCGGCGCTGGGAGCGGACGATGTCGGCGCGCGAGAGCCGGTGCCGCCCGCGCGGCAGCCGCGCCGGCGCCCGCGCGCTCACCCGGCCACCCCGGCGGCGGCGCCCAGCGGCGCGTCCTCCGATCTCCCCGCGGCGGCCATCGAGTCGGCCGCCAGCCGCGCCTGCCGCAGCCCCTCGTCGTGGCCGGCGAACGGCGCGATCGCCAGGTAGACGATGTCCGGGACGAGGGCCGGTAGGCGCTCGGGCCGCCCGGCGGCGACCTCGTGGAAGACCAACAGCTGGGCGCGGCCGAAGGCGATCCCCGGGCTCGAGCGCCTGCGCACCGGCTCGCCCGCGGCCAGCCAGAGCGCTTCCACCGCCGGGACGGCGAGGCGGCCGTAGCGATCGACCCGGTGCGGGTCGATGCCGACCACGTCGCCGCCGAGGACCAGCGCCAGCTCCGGCTCGGCGGCGAGCAGCTCGAGGCCGGCCACGGTCGCGCGCCGCGTCGCCTCGGCCGGCGAATCGCAACCCTCGGCCGCCCGCGCCAGTGTCGCCGCGACCCGCTCGATGCACCGGGTCACCGCCGCGTCGAAGCAGTCGCGCTTGTCGGTGAAGAGCTTGTAGAAGGTCGTGCGGGAGACGCCGGCCCGCGAGACGAGGTCGGCGATCGTCGTCTCCGCGTAGGTCTTCTCGGCGCAGCAGGCGACCATCGCGTCGAGGATCCGCGCGCGCTGCGACGGCGGCGGCGCCGGCGGCGCCCAGCTCACGCGAAGGGACGATGCACTTTCAGAACCTGGGTGTTTCCGCACTGTTTCGGGATCATCTCAGGACCGCTCGGACCGTGCAGAGGTAGCCCGCGCGCGCTCCTCCTCGGTCAGCCCCGCGCAGGGATTGGGGATCGGCGCCGGGCCGCTCGCGTACGGCAGTTCGCCGGTCTCCTGGTACTCGTAGCGCAGCGAGTTGATCACCGCGCCGGCCATGATCGCGAGGCTGAGGATGTAGAACCAGAGCAGGGCGATGAGGACGAAGCCGAGGGTCGAGCCGAGGCGCGAGAGGCTCGAGATGTTGGTCAGGTAGAGGGGGAAGAGCCAGTTGGCGAGGCCCGCGGCGATCGTCACGAAGAGCGCCCCGGGCCAGATCGAGCGCCACGGCACCGGCGCTTTCGGCACCGCCCAGTAGATCACCGAGCAGATCAGGAAGGTGATCAGGAGCGCCGCGCCGAGCAGCAGGACCTTGTCCAGCCCTTCGATCCCGGAGAGGCCGAAGGGCAGCTTGTCGGTGCTCGAGACGAGCGTGCTCTCCAGCGTCGGCACGAAGATCGAGGCGGCGATGAAGAGGAGGACGACCAGCAGCATCGCGAACGAGAAGCGCTTCTGCTCGAGCCAGCCGCGGCAGGGGACGTGGTAGATCCGGCAGAAGGCGGTGTCCATCGCGCCCCAGAAGGAGGCGCCGATCCAGATCGAGCCGACGAAGGCGGCGATCCCGATCGTCGCCGAGTTGTCGCGGATCCGCTGGAGGACTTCGCTCAGCGTGTGAGACTCGGTATTTGGAAAGAGACGCTGCAGGTCGTTGAGGACGCTCGTTTCGACCCCGTGGATCTTCAGCACCTGGGTGCCGATGAAGAGCACCAGCAGCGTGAACGGGAAGACCGCCAACATCAGGTTGTAGGCGACCATCGCCGACAATCCGGTGACGTTCTCACGGTAGGCCCGACGCCAAAAAGCGACGATCCAGGCACGAAATCGGGAGTGGCTCGGGGGCATTGACTTTACAAAGTGAAGCGACTACAATTCGAACGAGCGTTTGACGGTAGTTTCAACGCACGCCCAACGGGGCAACGGCAACAAAGGCCTTTGAAGTACTCATTCGCGGACCATTCCCCCGGTCCGCTTTTTCATCGCGGGGCGCGACTTATCGCCATCTGAGGCATTTATACGCCCACGCATATTCATCAAGCGCTAGGGAAAGAAGTAGATACACGATGCTGGTAGCAGAGCTTCAGGAGTTGGAGGAGGTCAAAAACCTCATGAACCGGGGTCAGCAGCTCGGCGTGCTGACCTTCGGCGACATCGCCTCGGCGGTCTCCGAGGTCGACCTCGACGAGTCTGACGTCGAGGATCTCTACGGCCACCTCGAGAAAGCGGGCATCGAGCTCGTCGAGGACATGGACCCCGCCCAGAAAGCGGCGGCGGAAGCCATGCCCGTGGACACCGGGAAAAAAGGCCGGCGGCGGCAGAAAACGACGCTCGACCTGAAACCCGACATGACCACCGATTCCTTGCAGCTGTTCCTCAAGGACATCGGCAAAGTCCGCCTGCTGACCGCGGCGGAGGAGGTCGAACTGG
>DASZUH010000107.1:0-1772 GCA_035547715.1 Solirubrobacterales bacterium | reverse complement strand
CGGCTCGAGCACAAGCTCGGGATCAAAGGCTCGCCGACGGGCTCGCCGTCCTTCACCGACGTCCGCGTCCCGCACGAGAACCTGATCGGCGAGGAGGGCAAGGGGCTCTCGGTCGCGCTCGGGACGCTGGAGCGCACCCGGCTCGGCGCCGCCGCCCAGGCGGTCGGCATCGCCCAGGGGGCGACGGACTTCGCCAACGACTACGCGAAGGAGCGGATCGCCTTCGGCAAGCCGATCAACAACCTGCAGGGCATCCAGTTCAAGCTTGCCGACATGGAGGCCGGCACCGCCGCCGCCCGCGAGCTCCTCTACAAAGCCTGCTCGATGGCCGACCGCAGGCCGCGTCCGGCCGACCTCGGCAAGTGGACCTCGATGGCGAAGCTGATCGCCGGCGACAACGCGATGAAGGTGACGGTCGACGCGATCCAGGTGCTGGGCGGCTACGGCTACGTCAACGAGTACCCGGTCGAGCGGATGATGCGTGACGCGAAGATCACCCAGATCTACGAGGGCACCCAGGAGATCCAGCGGGTGGTCATCGCCCGCTCGATGGCGGGTTAACCTGTGCGGCCGATGGGGCCGCTGCGGGGAGTGAAGGTGGTGGAGATGGCCGGGATCGGCCCGATCTCCTTCGCCGGCATGCTGCTCGCCGACCTCGGCGCCGAGGTGACGCGGGTCGAACGGCCGTCGGCGGGCGGGCTCGCGTGGGGGGCGTCGCCGGTGCTCGACCGCGGCCGGCGCGCGCGCCAGGTCGACCTCAAATCGGCGGCGGGCCTGGAGGAGGTGCTCGACCTCGTCGCCGACGCGGAGGTGCTGATCGAGGGGTTCCGCCCCGGCGTGATGGAGCGGCTCGGGCTCGGGCCGGAGGAGTGCCTCGCCCGCAACCCGGCGCTCGTCTACGGGCGGATGACCGGCTGGGGGCAGTCGGGCCGCTACGCCCACACCGCCGGCCACGACATCACCTACCTGGCGATCTCCGGCGCCCTCCACATGGTCGGCGAGCCCGGCCGCAAGCCGGTGCCCCCGGTCAACCTCCTCGGCGACTTCGGCGCCGGCGCCACCTACCTGGTGATCGGGGTGCTGAGCGCGCTGCTCTACGCGCGCGCCGGCGGCGTCGGCCAGGTCGTCGACGCGGCGATCGTCGACGGCGCCGTCTCGACCACCGGCATGCTGCATGGCTTCCTCGAGCTGGGCGCCTGGCGCGACGAGCGCGGCGCCAACCTGCTCGACGGCGGCGCGCCCTTCTACGACACCTACCGCTGCGCCGACGGTGGCTGGGTGGCGGTCGGCGCGCTCGAGCCGCAGTTCTACGCGGCGCTCCTGGAGGCGCTGGGGATGGCGGGCGAGGAGGAGATCGCCAACCACCTCGACCCGGCGACCTGGCCCGCGATCCGCGAGCGCTTCACGGCCAAGTTCGCCGAGCGGCCCCGCGACGAGTGGCACGAGCTCTTCGCCGACTCCGACTGCTGCGTCGCCCCGGTCCTCTCGATGCGCGAGGCGCGCGAGGACGGCCACAACCGCGACCGCGGCGTCTTCGTCGACGTCGACGGCATGCCCCAACCCGCCCCCGCCCCCCGCTTCAGCGTCACCGAGCCGGACGTCCCGGCGCCGTGAACCGGCGGGTCGCGATCGTCACCGGTGCCGGGCGAGGGATCGGTGCCGCGACGGTCGCCGCGCTGGCCGCCGACGGCTGGAGCGTCGTCGCCGTCGACCGCTGCAGCCCGGACCGACGCCTGCCCTATCCGATGGCGAGCGAGCGGGACCTGGACGAG
>DASZUH010000106.1:0-1784 GCA_035547715.1 Solirubrobacterales bacterium | reverse complement strand
AGACGTCGCCGGACTTCTCCTCGTGCTCCTTGCGGCCCTCGTCGGTGAGGCTGAAGCGGCGCTTGCCGTCGGAGTCCTCGCCGCGGATCAGGCCCTCGTCCTCGAGCATCTGGAGCGTGGGGTAGATCGAGCCGGCGCTCGGGGTCCAGGCGCCCTCGCTGCGCTCCTCGATCTCCTTGATCATCTCGTAGCCGTGCATCGGGCGATCGGCGAGCAGGGCGAGGACGGCGGCGCGGACATCTCCGCGGCGCGCCCGCGGCCCACCGCGGCCACGACCGGGACCACCGAAGCCACGCGCGCGCATGAACTCCTCCCGACCTCGACCACCTGGATGACGCGAATGTCTGTGTGAGTGCTTGCTGTACATAACTGTGAATCCTTTCTATCGGAATGTAACGCGATATATCGTAACGCCTCGCGGTGATATGTCAACCCAGGCAGGCGGTCAGGTGTCATCCGCCGCCGGTGGGGTAGGTTCCGGCGCATGAAGATCCTCTTCGCGCCATTGGGAATCGCGGCCGGCCTGGTCGCCGGGTTCGTCGCCAAGAAGGCCTTCGAAAAAGCCTGGGCGGTGATCGACGACGAGGAACCGCCGGAGCCGGACGTGCGCGGCGTGCCGACCGGCAAACTGATCGCGGCGCTGGCGATCGAGGGCGCGATCTTCCGCGTCACCAAAGGCTTGGTCGACCATCAGGCGCGGGCCGGCTTCGCCGGCGCCACCGGCCGCTGGCCCGGCAAGGACCCGGCCAAGGAAGACGACTAGAAAGGAAAAGGCGCCCCTCCGGGGCAGGAGGGACGCCTTCAGGGAACTGCAGGGGGAGATCATGTCTCTACCCAGCGGTCAGATCCCTAAAACCAGGTAGTCGGATGACGTTCAGCTTTCGCTGCGATTCCGGTAAGAAGTGCCGGTGCCGACGATCGTCACCACCGCCGCGCTGCCCGGTAGGGCCTCCGAGATCCTCACCGCCGTGGGCGAGGTCCGCAGCGGGCCGGCGAGCGGGCGGCTCGGGCGTGAGGAGCTGCTGGCCCTGGTCGCCGGCGCCGACGTCGTCGCCTCGATGCTCTACGACCGCGTCGACGACGAGTTCCTCGACGCCGCCGGGCCGGGGCTGCGCGGCGTCTGCAACGTCGCCGTCGGCTTCGACAACGTCGACCTCGCGGCCTGCGCCCGGCGCGGCATCGTCGTCACCAACACCCCGGGCGTCCTCGACGATGCGACCGCCGACCTCGCCTTCGCCCTGATCCTCGCCGCCCGCCGGCGGCTGGGCGAGGGGGAGAGGTTGATCCGCGCCGGGCGCCCCTGGGCCTGGGGTCTCGACTTCATGGTCGGCCACGACCTGCGCGGCGGCCGGCTCGGGATCGTCGGCCTCGGCGGCATCGGCTCGCGCGTCGCCGCCCGCGGCCGCGCCTTCGGTATGGAGGTCGCCTACTTCTCCCGCAACGAGTCGCCGCACGCGGCCGAGCTCGAGGCGACCCGGCTCGAGCTCGACGAACTGCTCGCGACCGCGGACGTGGTCAGCCTCCACTTGCCGCTGACCCCGGAGACCCGTCACCTGATCGGTGCCCGCGAGCTCGCCCTGATGAAGCCGACCGCCACCCTCGTCAACACCGCCCGCGGCGCCGTCGTCGACGAAGCGGCCCTGGCCGAGGCGCTCCGCGACGGCGCGATCGCCAACGCCGGCCTCGACGTCTTCGAGCACGAGCCCGACGTCCACCCGGGCCTGCTCGAGCTGGAGAACGTCGTCCTCGTCCCCCACATCGGCTCCGCGACGATCGAGACCCGC
>DASZUH010000105.1:0-5144 GCA_035547715.1 Solirubrobacterales bacterium | reverse complement strand
CGTGACGAAGATTCAGGGAACGTCACACCTTCCGGCCCTGAAAGGGCCGGAAGGAAGGGTCCGAAGACGCGCTGCGTGTATTCGACCCCCTATAGGGGGGTCAAACCGTGGTCACGTGATTGCAACGTCTGAAGAAGAGGGGAGGAAGTGTGGACTTCCCGGGATCTTCGTGACGAGGCTTCACTTCCGTCACGGATCCTTGGCGCTCCCGTGAAACCTTCCTCCACGCCCCGGGCTCCACGGCCCGCACGGCGGCGCTCCCATGGAAAATCCTCCACGGCCCCGGGCCATACGCCCCACACGATGGCGCTCCCATGAGACATGGAGCTCCCCCCGAGGCATCTCCTCTCCCCATAGACCCGGCCGTCCCCGGCCACGGCCACAGCCTGCCAGGGCCGTGGCCGGGACGGCCGCGTCCCTTGCCCCTCGGGCGCCAGCTTAAAAAGGCCCCATCCCTCCCCCACGCCGGCCCTGGAACTAGTCGAACACCGCGCGCTCGACCGCGCTCAGCTCGTTCTCGCAGCTGATCACGGCGGGGGCTTTGCCGAGCGCCGTGTCGGGGTCCTTCAGGCCGTGGCCGGTGAGGACGGCGACGACGGTCTCCGGCTTCGCGTCGCCCTCGACGGTCGGCAGGCCGTGGGCGAGCAGGCCCGCGACCGAGGCCGCCGAGGCGGGCTCGCAGAAGACGCCGACGCAGCTCGCCAGCCAGTGGTAGGCGTCGATGATCTGCTCGTCGGTGACGGCGGCGACGCGGCCGCGGGAGGCGGTGAAGGCGCCCATCGCCTCCTCCCAGCGGGCGGGGTTGCCGATCCGGATGGCCGAGGCGATCGTTTCGGGCTTCTCCACCGGCTTGCCGGTGACGAGCGGCGCCGCCCCGGCGGCCTGGAAGCCGTAGAGGATCGGCGCCGTCCCCATCTCCTGAAAGCCACGCCAATAGGCGGTCACGTTGCCGGCGTTGCCGACCGGGATCGCCAGCGCGTCGGGCGCCTTGCCGAGCTCATCGATCAGCTCGAACGCGCCCGTCTTCTGGCCTTCGATCCGATATGGGTTGACCGAGTTGACGAGCTCGATCGGGTGCTTCTGGGAGAGCTCGCGGACGACCCGCAGGGCGTCGTCGAAGTTGCCTTTGAGCGCCACCACGCGCGCCCCGTGGATCAGCGCCTGGGCGAGCTTGCCGATCGCGATCTTGCCCTCGGGGACGATCACCGCGCCGCGCAGCCCGGCTTTCGCCGCGTAGGCGGCGCAGCTCGCCGCCGTGTTGCCGGTCGAGGCGCAGATCACCGCCTCCACCCCGCGCCCCTTCGCCCGCGAGACGGCGACCGTCATGCCGCGGTCCTTGAACGAGCCGGTCGGGTTGGCGCCGTCGAACTTCAGCAGCACCTCGGCGCCGACCCGTTCGGAGAGCCGCGGCGAGGGGATCAGCGGCGTCGAGCCCTCCTGCAGGCTGACGATCGGGTCGTCGGGCTCCAGGTTCAACCGGTCGCGGTAGCGTTCGATCAGCCCACGTTCCGGCACTCCGGCCCCTCCCCCGCTCGTTTCATTTCCACGAGCGCTCCTCGATCACGTGGATCGAACGCGCCGGGCCACGCAGCTCGCCCAGCTCGTTGAGCGCCTCGACCGCCCGCGCGAAGCGCGACTCGAGACATTCGTGCAGCACCATCACCAGCCGCGCATCCTCGCCGATCCCGCGCTGGACGACGCTCTTGACCGAGACGTCGTGCTCGCCGAGGACGGTCGCGATCCGCGCCAGCACCCCCGGCCGGTCGGCGACCTCGAGGTGCAGGTAGAAGCTCGACGGCACGTCGGAGACGAGCGGCAGCTCGGCCCGCGTCTCGTGTACCGGCGCCTCGCCGGCGAGGATCGAGACGACGTCGCCGAGCACCGCGCTCGCCGTCTGCAGGCCGCCGGCGCCGGGGCCGCTCAGGGTCACCTCGTTGAACGCCGGCCCCTGGATCATCACCGCGTTGAAGGCGCCCTCGATCGGCGCCAGCGGGTGGGCCGAGTAGAGGAAGCAGGGAAAGACGCGGACGCTGATCGACTCGCCGCGCCGCTCCGCCACGCCGAGCAGCTTCAGCGAGAGCCCGAGCTCCTTGGCGAAGGTGAGGTCGTCGGGGGTGATCGCCTCGATCCCCTCGAAGCTCACCTCCGACAGCGTCACCGGGGTGTGGAAGGCGAGCCGCGCGAGGATCGCCATCTTCGCCGCCGCGTCGGCGCCGGAGACGTCGTCGGTCGGGTCGGCCTCGGCGTAGCCCAGCTCCTGGGCGCGGGCGAGGACGTCGTCGTAGCCGGCGCCGGTCGAGGCCATCTCGCTGAGGATGAAGTTGGTGGTGCCGTTGACGATCCCGTAGACACGCTCGATCTCCGACGTCGCGAAGCCTTCCTGGATCGTGCGGACGACCGGGATCACCGCCGCGACCGCCGCCTCGAAACGCAACTGCACGCCGTTCTCGCGGGCGATCTGGAAGAGCTCGTCGCCGTGCTGGGCGAGCAGCTGCTTGTTCGCGGTGACGACCGGGCGGCCGGCGCGCATCGCCGCGGCGACGTACTCGCGGGCGGGCTCGGTGCCGCCCATCAGCTCGACCACCAGGTCGGAGCGCTCGAGGATCGCGGCGAAGTCGCCGCCCGACCGGGTCAGGACCCCGGCCAGCTCGGGCCGCCGCCCGGTCGCCGCCAGCACCGCCTCGGCCCGCGCCTCGATCAACTCGGCGAAGGCGGCGCCGACGTTGCCGCGGCCGAGCAGACCGATGCGCACGGGTTTCGGCCCGTCGCCGGCCTCGACCGCCTCGCCCGTTGCCGCCGCGACCTCAGACATCGCGGGCGGTGAGGTCGTCGAAGGTCTCGCGGCGGACGACGAGGCGGGCGTCTCCATCGCGGCAGAAGATCACCGGCGGGCGGGTGACGCCGTTGTAGTTGGAGGCCATCGCGTGGCCGTAGGCGCCGGTCGCCGGCGTGACCAGGACGTCGCCGACGGCGGGCGCCGCCAGCATCGCGTCGCGGACGATCACGTCACCGGACTCGCAGTGCATCCCGGCGACGGTCACCAGCGCCTCGGGCTCGGCGAGGACGCGGTCGGCGATCAGCGCTTCGTAGCGCGAGCCGTAGAGCATCGGCCGCAGGTTGTCGGACATGCCGCCGTCGACGGCGAGGTAGGTGCGGATGCCGGGGATCTCCTTCACCGTGCCGACCCGGTAGGCGGTGACGCCGGCGTTGGCGACCAGCGAGCGCCCCGGCTCGATCATCACCCGCACGTCGGGGCCGAAGACCTCGCGCACGCCCTCGACCTTCACGCCGACGTAGTCGTCGATCGCGGGCGGCCGGTCGTCCTCGGTGTAGGCGACGCCGAGCCCGCCGCCGACGTCGACGACCTTGCACCAGTCCCCGGCCAGCTCGCCGAGCGCGGCGATCGCCAGGCGGTAGGGCTCGAGCTCGAAGATCTGCGAGCCGATGTGGGCATGCAGCCCGACCAGCTCCAGCACGTCGGAGGCGAGGACGCGCTCGATCGCCCGCGCCGCGTCCCCCGCCCCGCCCTCGCCCATACCGAAGCCGAACTTGGAGTCGAGCTGGCCGGTGGTGATGTAGTCGTGGGTCGAGGGCTTGATCCCCGGCGTCACCCGCACCAGCACCTCCATCGGCTCGTCGAGCAGCCGCTCGCAGCGGTCGATCTCGTCGAAGGAGTCGAGGATCAGGTGGCCGATACCGGCCCGCGCCGCCATCAGGATCTCCTCGTCGGTCTTGTTGTTGCCGTGCATGTGGATGCGGGCGGGCTCGAACCCGGCGGCAAGCGCCAGGTGGAGCTCACCGCCGGAGGCGACGTCGACCGAGAGCCCCTCCGCGGCGAACAGCCTGTAGGCGGCGGTGGCCGGGAAGGCCTTGCTGGCGAAGAGGACCTCGCCGTCGACCCCGCGGCGCTCGAAGGCCTCGCGGTAGGCGCGGGCGCGGGCGCGTAGGTCGTCCTCGGCGTAGATATAGGCGGGGGTGCCGAACTCTTCGGCGACCTCGACCACGTCGCAGCCGCCGATCTCCAGGTGCCCCCGCTCGTTGACGGCGGAGCCGATCGGCAGCACGGCCGAATCCGCGACCCTGCCGCGCGCGACCACCTCGGACTGAACCTGCTCCGCCATCGGCGGCATTGTGACGGTTGACCGGTCGCCCGGCGGAGCGGCCGGATGCGGAGGCGCGGATCGGGCTCAGTGCGAGCCGCCGCCGAGCAGCCCGTTGACGGTTTCGCCGACGCCGTTGAGGGTCTTGCCGACGACCGATTCCGGACCCGCCACGCCGTTGACGACGCTTTCGGTGACTTCGGTGACGCCGGATTCCTTCAGCGTGCCGCCGAGCACCTTTTCGTCGACCGTGTTGACCGTTTCGTTGACCGTGGCGGCGACGTTCGGCGGCGTGCTGGTGACGGTTTCGACCGGGCCGGTGGCGGGCGAGCCGCCCGAGCCGGAGCCGCCGGACGAGGAGCCGCCCGAAGACGACGAGCCGCCGGCGGTCGCTCCCGCGCCGGAGCCCGACGAGCCGGCGGAGCCGCCGCCGTTGCCCCCGGAGCCGGAGGTGCCCCCGCCGGCGCTCGACTGGGAACCGGGGCTCGAGCTCGGGTCGCTCGGCGCCGAGGCGGCCGGAGAAGGCTTGGCGGCCTCGCTGCCACCGGAGGATCCGTCGGTCACCGCGGTCGGGTCGGGGGCTTCCGCCACCACCGTCGGCGTGCCGGTCACGTCCTCGGCCTTGGGCTGCCGGGCCTCGCGGTGCCGGTCGGTGGCGTGGGTGCTCGCCGCGGGTGCCGTGGTCGGGCCCGTCGGGCCCGCGGGATGCGCCGGGGCCCCAGTCGATCCGTTCGACGGGCCACCCGCGGTCTGCGCGCCGGCGCCGAGCGACCTGGCGGGGGCCACCGCCGAGTCGTCATGGCCGAATCCGAGGGCGGTGATCGGCCACTGGTGGAAGACCTGGGCCGAGACGAGGACGACGAAGAGCGCGATCGCGATCGCGATCAAGGTCACCCCCGAGACCGCCCCAGCGAGATAAGTGCGCGCCTGCCTAATCACCGTTCAGTGCCCCTTTATCGGCCAAACCTCGACTTAACGTAACCGGATCGGTCACGCCTTACACCCCTCATACCGACAACAAACGAACGTTCTAGACCGGTCTTA
>DASZUH010000104.1:0-4044 GCA_035547715.1 Solirubrobacterales bacterium | reverse complement strand
AGGATCGCCGCCGCCTCGAGCGCCACCACCACCCCGTAGCCGTAGCCGAGCAGCGCCACGCCGCGGCCCTCGGCGAGGACCTCGCCCTCCCCGATCGGGATCGGTTTCGGCTTCTTCGGCAGCGGTACGCCCTCGGCCGAGCCGCGCGGGTAGCGCAGCGCCGCCGGACCGTCGTGGGCGATCGCGGTGTGCAGCATGTGGACGAGCATCGCCTCGTCACGCGGCGCCATCAGCACCACGTTCGGGATCGGCCGGAAGAAGCTGACGTCGAAGGCGCCGTGATGGGTCGGGCCGTCATCGCCGACCAGCCCGGCGCGGTCCATCGCGAAGGTCACGTCGAGGTTCTGCAGGCAGACGTCGTGGACGATCTGGTCGAAGGCGCGCTGGAGGAAGGTCGAGTAGATCGCGGCGACCGGCTTGGCGCCCTGGAGGGCGAGCCCGGAGGCGAGCAGGATCGCGTTCTGCTCGGCGATGCCGACGTCGTAGTACTGCTCGGGAAGCTCGTCGGCGAGTTTCTGCAGGCCGGTCCCGCCCGCCATCGCGGCGGTGATCCCGATCACCCGCCCGTCGCGCCTCGCCTCGGCGACGAGAGCGTCGGCGAAGACCTTCGTGTACTGGGGCGGCGAGCCCGGCGCGGGCGGCTTCTCCAGCCGCTCGATCCCCTCCGGCGAGTCGGTTTCCTGCACCGGGATGGTCTTCTGTGAGGCGGGTTCCTTCGATGTCGGGCGGCCGTTGACGATCGAGTTCGGCTTCGCCGCGTGCCACTCCTCCATCGAGGCGAGGCCGCCCGCTTCGGCGGGCTCGAAGCCCTTGCCCTTGACCGTGTGGATGTGGACGACGACCGGCCGTTCGGCCTCGAAGGCCTCGGTCAGGGCGCTGCGGAGCGCCGCCACGTCGTGGCCGTCGATCACACCCATGTAGGCGAGGTCGAGCTCCTCGAAGAAGAGGCCGGGCGCCCAGTACGCCTTGATCGCCGCCTTGATCTCGGGGCCGAGGCGCTCGATCCGCCGGCCGACGCCGAGCGGCAGTTTGGTCAGCCGGTCCTCGAGGTCCTCGCGGGCGTGGTAGAGCCGCGCGTTGAAGCGGAGGCGGTTGAAGGAGCGCGAGAGCGCGCCGACGTTGGGCGAGATCGACATCCCGTTGTCGTTGAGGACGATCACGATCGGCGTCTGCATGCCGCCGGCGGCGTGCAGGGCCTCGTAGGCGACGCCGCCGGTCAGGGCGCCGTCGCCGATCACGGCGGCGACGCGGCCGTCGACGCCGATCCCCTTGCGCATCGCCTCCTTCAGCCCGACCGCGTAGCCGATCGAGGTCGAGGCGTGGCCCGCGCCCATGATGTCGTGCTCGGACTCTTCGATCGAGCAGAACGGGGCGAGCCCCTCGTACTGGCGGATCGTCGGCAGCTGGTCGCGGCGGCCGGTGAGGACCTTGTGCGGATAGGACTGGTGGCCGACGTCCCAGAGGACCTTGTCGCGCGGGCTTTCGAGCACGCTGTGGAGGGCGACGGCGAGCTCGCAGGTGCCGAGGTTGGCGCCGAAGTGGCCGCCGATCTGGCCGATCGTGTCGATGATGTAGGTGCGCATCTCCTGCGCGACCTGCTGCAGCTGGGCGTCGTCGAGGCCGTTCAGGTCGGCCGGGCCTTCGATCGTGTCGAGCAGGGGTTCGAGCAGCTCCGCGCCGTTCGCGCTCCCGTTCGCCGCCGCACCGCTCTCGGATCCCTGCTTCTTGGTCTTCTTCTTGGGGTTCTTGCTCATTCGTGTCGGGTGAAGATGTAGTCGGCGACGCGCCTCAGGTCGTCGGTGTCGCCGTGCGCCTCGGCCAGCGCCGCGGATGCCTTGGCGTGGGATTCCGACGCGAGCTCCCGCGCCCGGTCGAGGCCGAAGAGGCTGACGTAGGTGATTTTGCCAAGTCGCTCGTCGCTTCCATGGGGCTTGCCGAGACGCTCGTCGCTCTCGGTCACGTCGAGGATGTCGTCGACGATCTGGAACAGCACGCCCAGCTCGTCAGCGAACCGGCGATAGATCATTGTCTCACTTTCGTCGGTGCCCTCGAGGATCGGCACCACGCAGACGCTGGCGGAGATCAGCCGACCGGTCTTCAGGGCGTGCAGCTCGCGTAGGCCGGCGGCGTCGAGCTCGGCCCCGGTGACGTCGACGTACTGGCCGCCGACCATGCCGTCGACCCCGGTCGCCGCGGCCAGCTCGCGCAGCGCGGCGAGCACGCGGGCCGGGTCGCCCGGCTGCTCGCAGAACATCCGCACGGCCTCGGCGAAGAGCCCGTCGCCGGCGAGGATCGCGACGTCCTCGCCGAAGCGCTTGTGCGAGGTCGGCTTGCCGCGGCGGAGGTCGTCATCGTCCATCGCCGGCAGGTCGTCGTGGATCAGCGAGTAGGTGTGGATCAGCTCGATCGAGGCGGCGACCGGGAGGAAGCGCTCGGGCGGCGCGCCGAGGGCGCGGGCGGTGGCGAGGGCGAGGACCGGACGCACCCGCTTGCCGCCGGCGAGCAGCGAGTAGCGCATCGCCTCCTCGAGGCCCTCGGTGCGAGGTGCGGCGGCGAAGCGCAGGTCGGCGAGCGCCGCTTCGACCAGGTCGCGGAGGTCCTCGGGGTAGAGGCCCGGCTCGGCGGCCATCAGCGGCGCCCCGGACGGACGACGGCGGGCGCGGCGATCCTCGCGGCCGGGAGCCCGCCCGCGGCGACGCTACTCACGGTCGGCAGCGGCCGCCTCGCGGGCGCGACGGTTGGTCTCCTCGACCGCCTCCTGCGAGAGCTCACCCGCCTCGGCGGCGAGCGCGGCGGCGCGGCCCTCCTCGAGCTCGCCCCCGCCCTCCAGCTCGGCGGCGATCTGGCGCAGTCGCTCGGCGATCTCGTGCAGGCGGCTCATCCGGCGGGCTCGCGCTCGCGGACGATCGCCCCGAGCACCCCGTTGATGAAGCCGGGCGCATCGGCGCCGCAGTACTCCTTGGCGATCTCGACCGCCTCGTCGATCGCCACCTCGTAAGGGGTCTCCCCCTCCTCGATCTCGAACACCGCGACCCGCAGCACGTTGAGGTCGAGCGGCGCGAGCCGGTCGACCGTCCAGCCGCCGCGCAGGTGCTCGGAGATCGTCTCGTCGAGTTCTTCGCGCGCCTCCTCGACCCCTTCGGCCAGTTCCCGCGTCAGCGGTTTCGCGTCGACGAGGAGCTCGGCGAGCGGGCGGCCGGTCACGTCGCGCTGGTAGCTGGCGAAGACGGCGTCACGGCGTTGGTCGGAGCGGCGCATCGGGCCATTCTCTCAGGCAGGGCACTCGACGGGGGCCGAACGCTCAGCGAGGCGGCCCGGCCCCCTCAGCGGAGGATCTCGACGAGCAGGACCCAGGCGTTGGCGACCGCGCCGCAGATGGCGAGGACGATGCCCGCACCGACCCAGTAGAGGCCGCCGCCGGCTTCGAGCAGGACCGCCAACCCGCCGATCGCCAAGGGGACGGTGCCCGTCACGCGGATGCCGAGGCGGCTGAGGCGCCAGGTCGCGGGCTGTCCGGCTTGGTCGGGCGCCGCGCTCGGCAGGCGGAGGATCACCGCGGCGGCGAGGGCGGCGACGACGAGGACCTCGAGGCCGAGGGCGAGGGAGCTCTGGCCCGGGATCAGCCCGAAGATCGAGACGATCAGGACCAGCAGCAGGAGGAGGAGCGTCTCCAGCGCCCGCTCGGGCAGGCCCTTGTAGCTGAGGATCCGCTCCAGGTTGATCGAGACGGCGACGAAGAGCAGGCCGAGCAGGGCCGCCGAGGCGCCCGCGACGGCGACGAAGAGGTCGTGCCACTGCTCGGGGTCGTAAGCCGCGCTCACGCCGCGAGCTTATTTCGCCCGACCGACATCCGGGCCCCTATAGGGGCCCAAAAGTCGACCGCGCTAGGCGCGCGACATGTATTCGCCGGTGCGGGTGTCGACCTTGATCGTCTCGCCCTCCTCGATGAAGAGCGGGACCTGGACGACCGCGCCGGACTCGAGCGTCGCGGGCTTGTTGCCGCCGCCCGAGGCCGTGTCGCCTTTCAGGCCCGGGTCGGTCTGC
>DASZUH010000103.1:0-23578 GCA_035547715.1 Solirubrobacterales bacterium | reverse complement strand
GTAGGCGCCCGCGACGGCGTTCGGGTCGAGCGTCCAGGAGGCGATCGCCGAGGCGCCCTGGTTGATCGCCGATTCGACGTTCGAGACCTGTTTTTCGGCCGACAGCGCCGAGTCGAGCACGCTCTCCGACCAGCCGAGTTCCTTCGAGGCCTGTTCGAGGCCCATGTTGATCTGCTGCTGGCCCGGCTGCGCCGCGACCGGGCTGATGTAGAAGACCTTCTTGCCCGAGCCGCTCGCTTCTTCGGCGCCGGCGCCGGCTCCGGCTTCGGTTTCCGTTTCCGCGGCTTCGGTGCTTTCGGAGCTGCTCGAGGAGCCACCGCCACCACAGCCTGCGATCACCAACACCAGCAGCAACAGCGCCGCCGGGAGGGCCATCCAACGTCTCATCGTGTTCCTTTCATCGGACCAGGGACAACATCGGGGCACTTCCTTCCTCCAACCTCCGCCCATGGCTGTGGCGGTCGTCTGAAGCTTTCGGGCGGGTCATCCCGCCTCCAGGATCCGGTCCGCCGTGCGCTCGGCGAGGGCCATGATCGAGACCATCGGGTTGACGCCGGTGGCGGTCGGGAAGGCCGACGCGTCACCGACCCAGACGCCGCGCGTGTCGTGCAGCTCGCCGCGACCGTCGGCGACCGCGTCCGCTGGCGAGGAGCCCATCCGGCAGGAGCCCATCTGGTGGGCGGAGTAGGCGGTGTACTCCTCCGCCGGCGCCGCCTCGAGTCGCTCGATGTAGGCGTCGAAGTCCTCGCCGCGGCGCCAGTGGTGCGGGGTCCAGTGGAAGGTGAAGATCTCCGCCGCGCCCGCCGCGTGGTGGACGCGGGCGAGCTCGGTATGGGCGCGGATCGCGACCTCGCGGTCGAGCTCGTCGCCGGCCATGCTCCAGCGCACCAGCGCCTTGCCGTCCTCGCCCAGCACCACCTCGCCGGAGCCGTGGTCGTGGGTGATCGAGTGCCAGCTCGCCATCAGCGGGAACTTGAGGAAGTGCTCGCGCATGCTCGCGCCGTCGGTCCACGGCGACTGGCCCGCCCAGGTCGCCGGGCTGAGCCCGAGCGGCGAGATATAGAAGCCGGAGTCCCCGAGGCAGTGCTGGAAGTCGAACGACATCACCGTGATCAGCTGGCCGTTCCAGGCCTCGACCGGCTCGTCGTAGACGCCGGTGATCATGTAGCTGGGGTGGACGCGGAGGTTCTTGCCGACCGCCGGGCCGCCGATGCCGGAGCGCAGCAGCAGGGCCGGCGACTCGATGCCGCCGCAGGCGACGACGACGGTCGGGGCGCCGACCGTGACCTTGGTCTCCCCCACCCGCGCCTCGACGCCGGTGGCGCGCCCGCCGTCGCAGGTGATCCGCTCGACGAAGCAGTCGACGAGGAAGCGGGCGCCGGCGTCGGCGGCGTCCTGGAGGTAGTTCTTCAGGGTCGAGCGCTTGCAGCCCTGCTGGCAGCCGGCGTTGCAGTAGCCGCAGTAGGTCGGGTCGTCGGTGAGCTCGGCGTTGCGGGGGATGCGGTGGTGCTCGAGGCCCCGCGCCGAGAGGCCCTCGATCAGCACCTCGGCGTTGCGGTTGTAGACGGTCGCCTCGCTGTTTGCACCGAGCGCCGTCCAGACCGTGTCGAAGTAGGCGTCCCACGCGGGGCCGTCGACGCCGTCGAGGCCGGCCGCGGCCCAGTCGGCGCGGACGTCGTCGGGGAGCGGCCGGCAGGCCAGCGAGTTGATCACGGTGCCGCCGCCGAGGGTCGAGCCGGCGAGCAGGCCGAGCTCACCGCCCGCCGACCAGACGAGGCCGCCGCCGAGGAACATCGTCCGCGCGCCCTCGGCCTCGAGCTGGCGGAAGTCGGACTCGTTCCGGTAGCCGCCCATCTCCAGCACCAGCACCGACTTGCCCGCCGCGGCGCAGCGGGCGGCGATCACGCTGCCGCCGGCGCCGGAGCCGACGATGCAGACGTCGGCCTCGAGCCGGGCCTCGGGACCGGTGACCGTCTCCACCGCGATCGTCTTCGGCGCCTGCGCCGCGGTCGGCGGCGGCGAGATCGGGCCGGGGTAGTCGATCTCCTCCCAGACCGGGTTGCGGCCGTTCTCGTCGAACGAGCCGAAGAGGTCGCCGAAGGTCATCGTCTTCAATGCCTTGAGGCCGAAGCGGGCTGCCGGGTCGGCTGCCGCGTCATGCAGCAGCTCGACCCGGCTCTCCGCGGGGGTGGCGGAGAAATCGAGCTCGGCCAGGCGGCCGAGGAGGGAATCGACGGCGGCGGCTACGTGCGGCGGCAGGCCGGCCGCGATCGCGTCGGCGACCCGGCCGGAGATGCCGAGCGCGGTCGCGCTGCGGTCCCAGGCGGCGTCGCCCTCGGCGCCGTCGCGGGCGGGCAGCAGCGTGTCGCAGACGGCGGCGACCAGGTCGCGGTCCGGCGCGCTCATCGCACCGGGCCTTCGGTCACGGCGGCGTTGGCGCCGCGGGTCCGGCGGATCGTCCAGCCCCGTTCGCGCAGGACGCCGAAGCCGACGGCGATGATCAGGATCGAGCCGCTGACGATACCCTGCCAGAAGCTCGAGACGTTGCTCAGCGTCAGGCCGTTCTCGACCACGCCGAGGAAGATCACGCCGATCGCCGTGCCGAGGACGCCGCCGATGCCGCCGGTGAAGCTGGTGCCGCCGATCAGCACCGCGGCGAGGACGGTGAGCAGGAGGTTCGAGTCGACGGTCGGCGAGCCCGCCGTGAGGCGGCCGACCGAGACCAGGCAGGCGAGCCCGGCGGCCAGCCCGGCGATCGTGTAGACGAGGATCAGGACGCGGGCGACGTTGATGCCCGCCAGGCGCGCCGCCTCCTCGTTGGAGCCGATCGCGAAGAGCGAGCGGCCGAAGGTCGTGTACCGCAGCACCCCGCCGGCGATCAGGAGGAGCGCGACGTCGAAGATCAGGAGCAGCGGGATCGGCCCGATCGAGTTGGTGACCAGGTCGTGGATCGGGGAGAACGACTTGGCCGAGAAGACCGAGACGGTCTGGCCTCCCTGGACGACGAGGGCGAAGCTCGACCAGATCGAGAGGGCGCCGAGGGTGACGGCGAGGAAGGAGATCCGGCCCTTGGCGATCAGGAGGCCGTTGCAGAGCCCGGCCGCGGCGCCGAAGGCGAGCGCCAGCGCCACCGTCGGGACCAGTCCCCAGCCGCTTTTGAAGGCGATCGCCAGCATCATCGAGGCGGCCGTCATCAGCGAGGCGGTCGAGAGGTCGATGCCGCCGCTGATCACCACGAAGGTCGCGCCCAGGGCCAGGATCAGGATCACCGAGTTGGCCGCGATGATGTTTTCCATGTTGGCCCAGGTGAGGAAGGTGCTCTGGGTGATCGTCAGCGCCGCGCCGACCAGGACCAGGGCGACGATGACGCCCGCGTAGCGGCCCAGCGAGAGGGCCTCGAGCGAGCCGAGCAAAGGCCTCCGGCCGGCTCCCGGGGCGGCGGGCGCCGGGGCGACGGCCGTGGAGTCCTCGGTGCTGCTCATTACTGACCCTCCGTTTCGTTGTTCGGTTCCTCGGAATCGGCGCGCACGCCGGTGACCGCCACGTGGGCGACGGCTTCCTCCTCCATCTCCTCGCGGGAGAATTCGCCTTTGATCTCGCCGCCGAAGAAGACGACGATCCGGTCGGCGAGGCCGAGCAGCTCGGGGAGCTCGGAGGAGATCAGGACGATCCCGGCCCCCGCTTCCGCGGCCGACTGCAGCAGGTCGTAGATTTCTGACTTGGCGCCGACGTCGACGCCGCGGGTCGGCTCGGAGAGGACGAGGACCTCGACGTCGAGCTCGAAGGTGCGGCCGAGCACCACCTTCTGCTGGTTGCCGCCGGAGAGCGTCGTGATCGTGCTCGCCGCCGAGGCGGTGACGACGCCGTAGCGGTCGATCGCGGTGCCGACCGCGCGCCTCTCGTCGCGCAGGTTGAGGACGCCGGTCCGCGAGTAGCGGCGCAGCCAGGGCAGCGAGAAGTTCTCGGCGACGCTGCGGTTCGGCAGCAGGGCCGAGCGCTTGCGGTCGTCGGGGACGAAGCCGATGCCGCCCGCGATCGCGCGGCGGGGGTCGCCCAGCTTCACCTCCTGCCCGGCCACTTTCACGCGACCGTGGCTGCGCACCGCGCCGCCCAGCGCCAGCCCCAGCTCGGCCTTGCCCGAGCCGACCAGCCCGGCGACGCCGACGATTTCGCCGCGGTTCACCTTCAGCGCCGTCTCGCGCAGGACGCCGTCCTCGGAGGCGAGCCCGTCGAGCTCGAGCACGCACTCGCCGTGCTCGATCTCACGCTTGTTGTAGTAGTCGTCGAGCTCGCGCCCGACCATCATCGAGACGAGCCGCTTTTCGCTCGTCTCCGGCAGCGGCGCGGTGCCGACGAGCTTACCGTCGCGGAGCACGGTCGCCACCGAGCAGACCGCGTAGAGCTCCGGCATGCGGTGGGAGATCATCAGCACCGCGACCCCTTTTTCGCGGTGCTCGCGGACCAGCGCGAGCAGCCGCCGGGTCGCCGCCTCCGAGAGCGAGCTGGTCGCCTCGTCGAGGATCAGCAGCTTGGCGTCGGAGGAGAAGGCGCGCGAGATCTCGACCATCTGCTGCAGCTCGACGTTGAGGTCGCCGACGATCGCCGTCTCGGAGACGTCGACGCCGATCCGGTCGAGCACCTCGCGGCCGTCGCGCCGCAGGCGCCCCCAGTCGACGCGGCCGCCGCTGGTCGGCAGCCGGCCGAGGAAGATGTTCTCGGCGACGGTCAGGGTCGGCGCCAGGGTCAGCTCCTGGCTGATGTTGACGACGCCGAGGTCGAGCCCCTGGCGCGGGTTGGCGATCTCGGTCCGCTCGCCTTCGAAGTAGATCTCCCCTTCGACCGGCTTGGCCGACCCGTTGATCACGCGGGAGAGCGTCGACTTGCCGGAGCCGTTCTCGCCGGTCAGCGCGTGGACCTCGCCCGCCCGGATCGAGAAGTCGACGCGGTCGAGCGCGACGACGCCCGGGTACACCACGGTCGCGCCCCGCACCTCGACCAGGGGCGTTCCTACCGACGATGCATTGCCGGCATCAGCCACAACCCGTATCTCCCTCGTCCCGTTTCCCACTGTCCCTATTCCCAGAGGGCCTGTTCATTTGGGGATCATACTCGACTTACCACCGCCCTGTGGTGCAGAATGTCTAAACCTGTTTAGACGACGGGATAAACGGGAAGGGCCGAATCTCGCGCCCCGGATGCGGGTGAACAAAGTCGACCCTTATCGATTATTCAATGAGGGAGCAGGCTGATGTGCAGAGCGAAGGGAGGAACACGCGGCGGGTCGAGCCGTCTGCACCGCCGTGGCCCGGAAGGTGGCCGACACCACGATCGCCCGCGAGCATACTCGACGCCTGACCATACTGTGGTGCAGACTGTCTAACATGGATGGCGTGGACGGATCGCGCGACAGCTCGTTCCCCCGCTGCGGGGTCCTCGGCGCCGGGTCGATCGGCGGCTCCGCCGCCGCCCGGCTGGCCGAAGCGGGCGTCGAGGTCGGCGCCTTCGACCTCGATGCGGAGAAGACCGTGGCCCTGGCCGCCGACGGCGTCGCCGCGGCCGGCAGCGCCCGCGAGCTCGCCGAACGCGCCGAGGTGATCTTCCTCGCGCTTCCCGACACGCCCCATATAGAGAGCGCCCTCGCCGGCGACGACGGCCTGCTCGCCGGGCTCGCCGCGGGCAGCCTGGTGTTGCTGCTGAGCACGATCGATCCCGACGAGGCCCGCCGCCTCGGCGGCGAGCTGGCCGCGGCGGGCGCCGAGCTCCTCGACACCCCGGTCAGCGGTGGCCCGGTCGCCGCCCGGGCGGGCGAGCTGACGATCATGGCGGGTGGCAGCGAGGCGGGCTTCGAGCGCGCCCGCCCGCTGCTCGAACTGCTCTCGAACCACCTCGTCCACGTCGGCCCCCAGGGCGCCGGCGAGACGGCGAAGCTGGTCAACAACCTGATGGGGTCCGTGATCGTGCTCGGCATCGCCGAGGGCGTCGCCCTCGCCGCCAAGGCCGGGCTCGACGTCGAGCGCACGCTCGAAGCGGTCGCCGGCGCCAGCGGCTCGAGCTGGATCCTCGACACCTGGATCCCGCGCACCATCCTCAGCGACCCTTCCCAGACCCACTTCGCGGTCGAGCTGATGGCCAAGGACATGGGCCTCGTCCGCAAGCTCGCCGAAGCCAACGGCGTCCCCCTCGAGGCCGGCGCCCTGGCCGAGAAGACCTTCACCGACCTCCGCGAATCAGGCGACGCCGCCCGCGACTTCTCGATCCTCCTCGCCCGCCGCGCCGAAGAAGCCGGCGCCACCCTCGGCGACGTCGACTGACCGCCGGCCGGCGCCACGGCCGGCGAAGCCGGCGCCTCGACGCCGAGGGCCGCGGCGAGCGCCCTGCCGCGTTCGGTGCTTTTTGGCCCCTATGGGGGACCAAAAACACCTTTGGCGTCCAGGGATGGCAGCGCCGCAAGCCGGCGCCCAGGGCCGGCAGCCGTCCGAGGTGCGCCCGGCCGTCCCGTCCACGACCCTGGCAGGTTGTGGCCGTGGCCGGGACGGCCGGGTCCATGGGGAGTGAGGAGGGTTCGTGACGTGCGCCGGGGGGACGTGCGCATGTCGCCGGGAAGGAGCGCGTGATCCGTCACGAAGACGAGTGGTCCGTTACGAAGACGCATGGAATGTCACGCTCCCTCCCGACTTCCTCATCGCCCAGATCCACCTACCGGACTTTGACCCCACCATGGTGGGGTCAAAGTCCGGGAGGCGTCATCGGCCCGTGCAACGGCGACGGAAGCCCGGCGTTCCTCCCGTCCCTGTGCCGCCTTCCTTCCCCACGGAACCCTCACGTCCCGGGCGTCTCGCGGCAAGCGGGCAACCTGCCGGGGCCGCCACGAGACGCCCGGGACGCAACTCGGACGGCCGCCGCGGCCGCGAACCACGGCCCCCGACGCGTTACGCGCGGGAGCGGGCCGCGGCGGGGCGCCAACGGCTCAGGTCGGGCTCGGGCTCGGGGGGGTCGAAGCTGCGCAGCGGCTGGCGCTTGACGTCGATCTTGCCGTCGACCGGGCGGCGGCCGCCCGCCTGGTACTGGACGATCCAGTCGTCGCGCCGGCCGAGGCCCTGCTCGGCCGCGGCGTGCAGGGTCCAGTAGGGGTCGTAGAGGTGCGGCCGGCCCAGCGCGCAGAGGTCGGCGCGGCCGGCGAGCAGGGTGGTGTTGACGTCGTCGTAGCTGGAGATCGCGCCGACCGCGATCGTCGGGATCCCGGCCTCGTTGCGGATCCGGTCGGCGAACGGCGTCTGGAAGCTGCGGCCGAAGGCGGGGGCGTCATCGGCCCAGACCTGGCCGGTGGAGACGTCGACGATGTCGACGCCGTGCTCCTTCAGCATCCCGGCGAGGGCGACCGCTTCGTCGCCTTCGAACCCGCCCGGCGCCCAGTCGGTGGCCGAGATCCGCACCGACAGCGGTTTCTCCTCGGGCCAGGCGGCGCGGCAGGCATCGACCACCTCGAGCGGGAACCTGGCCCGGGCGGCGAGGTCGCCACCGTACTCGTCGGTGCGCCGGTTGGTCAGCGGCGAGAGGAAGGAGGAGAGCAGGTAGCCGTGGGCGAGGTGGACCTCGAGCAGGTCGAAGCCCGCCTCCTCGGCCCGCCGCGCGGCGGCGACGAACTGGTCGCGGACCGTGTCCATGCGGGCGCGGTCCATTTCCACCGGGACCTGGCCGTGCTCCAGGTAGGGGAGCGGCGAGGGGGCGACGATCTCCCAGTTGCCCTCCTCGAGCGGCTGGTCGATCCCCTCCCACATCAGCCTGGTCGAGCCCTTGCGGCCGGAGTGGCCGATCTGGGCGCCGATCTTGGCGCCGCCGTGACCGTGGACGAAGTCGACGATGCGGCTCCACCCGGCGACCTGGTCGTCGCGGTAGAGGCCGCCGCAGCCCGGCGTGATCCGCCCCTCGGCCGAGACGCAGACCATCTCCGTCATCACCAGCCCGGCGCCGCCGATGCCGCGGCTGCCGAGGTGGACGAGGTGGAAGTCCCCGACCGCCCCGTCGACCGCGGTGTACATGTCCATCGGGCTGACGACGACGCGGTTGGCGAGCTCGAGCCCGCGCAGCCTGAAGGGCGTGAACATCGGCGGGCGAAGCGGCGCCCCGGCCCCGTTGCCCGACTCGGCCGGGATCTCCTCGCCGAGCCGGCGGTGGAAGTCCTCGTCCACCCGCCGCATGAACCCGGCGTCGCGCATGGTCAGGTTCTCGTAGGTGATCCGACGGCTGCGGGTCAGCAGGTTGAAGGCGAACTGCGGCGGCGACTGGCCGACGTAGCGGGAGATCCCCTCGAACCACTCGAGGCTGGCCTGGGCGGCGCGCTGGGTCGAGTCGGTCACCGGCCGGCGGTCCTCTTCGTAGGAGCGGAGCGCCGTGCCGACGTCGCCCGACTCCTTCAACGCCCAGGCGAGCGCGGTCGCGTCCTCCATCGCCAGCTTCGTCCCCGAGCCGATCGAGAAGTGGGCGGTATGGGCGGCGTCGCCGAGCAGCACCAGGTTCTCGTGTCGCCAGTTGGGGGTGCGGATCGTGCGGAAGTTCACCCACTGCGAGTTGTTGGCGAACAGGCTGTGCCCTTCGAGCTCCGCGGCGAACATCGAGCGGAAGCGCCCGATCGCCTCCTCGTCGTTCTCGCCCGGCGCGAAGACCCGGTCCTCGGTCGCGTCGAAGCCCGCCCGGCGCCAGGTCGCTTCGTCGGTTTCGACCAGGAAGGTGCTGGTCGTCTCGTCGTAGGGGTAGCAGTGGATCTGGAAGACGCCCCACTCGGTCTCGACGATGTGGAAGGTGAAGGCCTCGAACACGAGGTCGGTACCCAGCCACATGAATTTCGAGGGACGCCGGTCGATGCTCGTGTCGAAGACCTCGGGGTGGGCTTCGCGGACGGCGCTGTTGATGCCGTCGGCGGCGGCGACGAGGTCGTACCGGGCCATCAGCTCCTGGTGCGGCGGCGCCGCCTGGCGGTAGTGGATCGCGACGCCGACCTCCTCGGCCCGCGCCTGCAGGATGTTCAGCAGCCGCACCCGGCCGAGCGCCGAGAAGCCGTGGCCGCCGGAGCGTTCGACCGTGCCGCGGTAGTGGATGTCGATGTCGGCCCAGCGGGCGAAGCTGTTCTCGATCTCCCGGTAGCTCGGCGGATCGGCGGACTCGAAGGCGGCCAGCGTTTCGTCGGAGAAGACGACGCCGAAGCCGAAGGTGTCGTCGGGGGCGTTGCGCTCCCAGACGGTCACGTCGTGGCCGAGCCGGCCGAGCAGGATCGACGCGTAGAGGCCGCCGGGGCCGCCGCCGATGATCGCGATCTTCACGACCGACCTCCTTGATCGAAGAGCGTGCGGGCGATGATCTCGCGCTGGATCTCCGAGGCGCCCTCGTAGATTCGCGGCGCGCGGACGTCGCGGTAGAGGTGCTCGAGCAGGTGCCCGCGCACCAGCGCCCGGGCGCCGAGCACCTGGATCGCGGCGTCGACCGCTTCCTGGGCGACCTCGGTCGCCATCAGCTTCGCCATCGCCGCGACCTGGGTGATCGGCCGCAGCCCGCGGTCGAAGGAGCGGGCCGCGTCGTGGACGAGGAGCCGCGCCGCCTGCACCCGCGTCGCGATCTCGGCGAGCCGGTGCGACACCGCCTGCAGGTCCTTGAGCCGGCCGCCGAAGGCCTCGCGCTCGCCCGCGTGGGCGACGGCCGCGTCGAGCGCCGCCTCGGCCATGCCGATCGCGAAGGCGCCGACGCTGGGCCGGAAGAGGTCGAGGGTGCGCATCGCCACCGACATGCCGCGGTCGACCTCGCCGAGCACGGCCTCGGTCGGCACGTGGACGTCCTCGAAGACGAGCCGGCCGATCGGGTGCGGGGAGAGCATCTCGATCGCCTCGCCGGAGAGCCCGGCGCTCTCGCGCGGCACCGCGAAGCCGGTCAGGCCGCGCGCGCCCGCGCCCTCGGTGGTGCGGGCGAAGACCGTGTAGAGGTCGGCTTCGGGGGCGTTGGAGATCCAGACCTTCTCGCCGCTCAGGACGTAGCCGTCCGCGCCGAGCGACTCGGCCCGCAACGAGAGCGCGGCGACGTCGGAGCCAGCGTCGGGCTCCGAGAGCGCGAAGGCGGCGACCGCGGCGCCGCTCGCGAGGCGCGGCACCCACTCCTCGACCATCGCCTCGGTGCCCGACTGCAGCAGCGGGAAGGAGCCCAGGCCCTGCAGGGCGAAGGCGGTCTCGGCCGCGGTCGAGCCGCGCGCCAGGCCCTCGCGGATCAGGCACAGCTCCATCGCCCTGACCGCCCAGCCGCCGTCGGAGTCGCGCCGGTAGAGGCGCTCGTAGAGGCCCGCCTCGGCGATCGCGCCGATCAGCTCGCGGTCGAGCCTCGACCCTTCGCCCGCCTCCTCGTGGGCCAGGGCCAGCGGCGCCAGGCGCCCGGTCGCGAGGCGCTCGCACTCGGCCAGCAGCTCGCGCTCCTCCGCGCCGAGGTGGGCGTCGAGGAGCGAGACGGGGTCCGTCGTCGCCACCGCCATCACCCCTCCTCCGCCGGGATCACGGCGACCGCCATCAGCTCGACCAGGGCCGGCTCGTCGAAGAGCCGGGTGACGCCGAACAGGCCGGCCGCCGGGTAGTGGGTGCCGAAGTTCCGCTTCCAGGCGCCCGCCAGGTCGCGCAGGTTGGCCTTGTAGTCCTCGACGTCGCGGACGAAGATCTGCATCGAGACGATGTGCTCAGGCCCGCCGCCCGCCGCCCGCAGCGCCGTCATCACGTTGGCGGCGGCGACGTCGAACTGCTCGACCAGGGTCGCGCCGACGATCTCGTTCTCCTGGTTCAGCGCGGTCTGCCCGCCGAGGTAGACGGTGCGCCCGGGCGCGGCGACGATCGCCTGCGAGTAGCCGACCGGCGGCGCCAGGTCCGGCGAGACGACGATCCGGTGCGGGGTCTCGGGCATCAGCGTCCCTCCCATTTCGGGTCACGGCCCTCTTTCCAGGCCTGGTAGAACTCGCCGTGGTCGTGGGTGACCATCATCAGCGCCTGCGTCGTCGCCTCCAGCTCGATCGAGGAGGCGAGGTCCATGTCGAGCTCCTTGGCGATCAGCGACTTGGTCGTGCCGTAGGCGAGCGCCGGGCCGTCGGCGAGCCGGCGCGCCAGGGCGCCCGCGGCGGCGGCCAGCTCCTCGGGCTCGTGGACCGAGTTGGCGAGCCCGATCCGCAGCGCCGTCTCGGCGTCGACCTTGTCGCCCAGCATCAAGAGCTCGGTCGCCCGGCCGACGCCGACGATCCGCGGCAAGAGGTAGGCCGAGCCCATGTCGGCGCCGGCCAGCCCGACCTTGGTGAAGAGGAAGGCGAAGGAGGCCTTGGCGGAGAGCAGGCGGAAGTCGGAGGCGAGCGCGATCACCGAGCCGGCGCCGGCGGCGATCCCGTTGATCTGGGCGACGACCGGGAGCGGCACGTCGCGCAGCGCCCGCACGGTGGCGCCGGTCATCCGGGTGAACTCGAGCAGTTCGGCGGCCTCCATCTTCTGCAGCTCGCCGATGATCTCCTCGACGTCGCCGCCGGAGCAGAAGCCGCGACCCTCGCCCGCGATCACCAGCACCCGCACGTCGCCGCGGTGGGGCAGCTCGGCGACCAGGTCGCGCAGGTCGGCGTAGCTCTGGAAGGTCAGCGCGTTCAGCTTCTCCGGTCGGTTGAGGGTGACGGTGGCGACGCCGTCCTCCACCTTGAAGTCGAAGTGCTCCCAGTTCTCGGTGAACGGCGCCGAGGCGCGGAAAGGGCTCATGCCTGGATTCCTCCTCCGTCGAGGACGACGGTCTGGCCGTTGATCGGCGCCGCCTCGACCGAGGCGAGCCAGACCAGCGTCGCGGCGACCTCGTGCGGGTCGACCAGCCGGCCGAGCGGCGAGGAGTGCTCCAGCGCCGCGCGGCTCGCCGCCTCGTCGCGCCCGGTGGCGGCGACGATGTTCGCCACGGAGCGCCCGGTCATCGCGGTGTCGACGAAGGTCGGGCAGACGGCGTTGGCCCGCACCCCGGTGCCGGCGACCTCGGCGGCGGTCGCCCGCATCAGGCCGACCGCGGCGTGCTTGGAGGCGGTGTAGGCGGCGGTGTAGCGGGCGCCGACCTTGCCCGCGGTCGAGGCGACGGTGAGGACCGAGCCCTCGCCGCGCTCCAGCATCCCGGGCAGGACGGCGCGGGTGCAGAGGAAGGCGCCGGTGGCGTTCACCGCCATCTGTCCCTCCCAGTCGGCGAGCGAGGTCTTCGCCAGCGGCGCCGCGGCGGCGACGCCGGCGTTGTTGACGAGCACGTCGACGGCGCCGATCGCGCCGAAGCACCGCTCGACCTCGGCCTCGCTGACGACGTCGCAGTGGGCGGTGGCGACGTTCTCGCCGGCGGTGCCGAGGGACTCGCCCAGCGCGGCCAGCGCCTCGTCGTCACGGCCGAGCGCGAAGACGCGGTCGCCGAGCGCGGCGAAGGCGGCGGTGGTGGCGCGGCCGATGCCCTTCGCGCCTCCGGTGACGACGACCGTGCGGCTCACGACGGAAGCCTGGCGGGGAGGGGGACGGAGACCGGGGTAACGTGCATCCCGGAATACTCTACACCTAGGTCAGGAGATATGTCGAATGATGTCCCGGCCTCCACGGTGCCGGACGGCGCCGTCGGGCACCCGCCATCGCAAATAGCCTGCATGGCAACGGAGCACAGCGTCGACTGATCGGTCGGAAGGCGTCGAGCGGGGGCTCAGGAGGCGGTCGCCTCGGCCGCGGCGGAGGCCGATCGCGGCAGCGCGATCTCCTCGAAGTGGCGCTCGGCGGCCGGGGCCAGGCCCTCGTACACCGCGTCGAAGACGGCGACCGCCTTGGCCCGCCGGTCGTGCAGCGGCACGATCGAGTCGGGCAGCTCGGGATCCAGCATCGAGAAGCCGCGGAAGGCGTGCATCAGGCGGCTGCGGCTGATGAAGGCCTCGCGGTCGGAGAGCCGGCGCTGCGCCGTCGCCTTGGTCAGCGGCGAGAACTCGGCGAGGAACTCGTCGTAGCGGCCGGGCAGGCCGTCGAGTTCCCAGGCGCCCGAGGAGAGGATCGCCTTCTCCGAGCCGCGCGCCATCCGGGCCAGGAAGATCGAGACGTAGTCGGCGACCTCGAGCTGGTCGATCAGCGCCCGCACCTCGCCCTCGCGGTCGGAGGCGGCGATCCAGGTCGCGTCCTGCAGCGAGCCGAAGCCGAGGAAGCGCAGGCGCGAGGCGAGGCGCGAGCGCTCGACCCGCCGATCCTCGGGGATCGTGTGCCAGAGCAGCGTCCAGGCGTCGGCGCCGGGCGCCCGCCGGCCGAAGCTGAAGATCCGCCGGTCGCCCTCGGCGAGCAGCTCCTGGGCGCGCGGGGTGAGGGCGTAGTTGATCATCCGGCCGTCGCGGTGGCGCTCCAGCATGCCGCGGGTGACGAGGCGCGAGAGGGCCGCCCGGACCGCCTCGATCGAGAAGCCGAACTCGCCGATCAGCGTCACCATGCCGCCCGACCAGACGCGGCCGCCCGCCCGCCGCATGTGCGAGCCGAGGATCGTGATCGTCAGGTCCTGCGAGCGCATCGTCCCGTTCGCGCGCGCGGGGACCGGAGCGGAGGTCGCGGCTGCCGCCATCCGGCTCAAGATTGGCGGCGGGGACGGACGGCAATGGTCACGCGGCTGACCGCGCAGGTGCGGCCGGCGCCGTCGGCGATCGTCACGTCCCAGACCCAGGTCGTGTGGCCGCTGTGGACCGGGACGGCGACGGCGTCGAGGACGCCCGCGGCGGCGGGGCGCAGGAAGCTGGTGTTGTTCGACATCCCGAGGCCGACCTCGCCGTTCGGCGTGACCGCCCAGTTGGTGCCGCTCGAGGCGAGCGCCTCGGCGACGCTGGCGTAGACCCCGCCGTGGACGATCCCGGTCGGCTGCAGCAGGTGAGGCCCGATCGGCACCCGGGCGCGGACCCGTTCGGCGCCGCACTCGATCACCTCGAGCCCGTAGTGGGCGTCGAAGGCGGAGTCTCCCGTGAGCGCGCGGTCGTGATCGTCAGTCGGCATGGCAACCCGGTGATGCGACGCCTACCCTACCGAGTGCAGCCTTCCCAACAGGTCCCGGGCGAGCTTGCGGCCGCGCTCGCCGGCGGCGAGGACGAAGGATCCGCGCCGGTCGACCAGCAGGTCGAAGCCGTCGGGGACGACGATCGTCGTCGTCGCCAGCTCGACGATCGCCGGGCCGGAGACCTCGAAGCCGGCGCCGAGGCCGTGACCGTCGTAGACCGGCGTGTCGACCATGGCGCGGCTGCGCGCCGACCAGGTCGGGCGCCGGGTGACCGGGTCGGGGGCGCCGGAGGACATCTCGTCCATCTCGCCGAGGTCGGGCTTGGCGGTGGCGCCGCGGGCGCTCAGCCGCAGGGCGAGGCACTCGATCGTGTCGCCGGGGGACGAGTAGCCGAAGGTGCGGTCGTGCTCGGCGTCGAAGCGCCCGACCATCGAGGCGAGGTCGGGCGCGCCGCCCCCCTCCCACGGCAGCGGCACCTCGAGCTCGTGCCACTGGCCGGCGTAGCGGAGGTCGAGCGAGGCGGAGAAGGAGATCGCCTCGTCGGCGACGCCCTCGCCGTGCAGGGTCTCGCGCCCGGCCGCGGCCAGCTCCGCGAGCGTCGCCGCGACGGCGGCCGCGTCGAGCTCGGCGAGCGGCGCCTTCAGCGCCCGCACCGCATCGTGCTGGAAATCGCACATCAGCATCCCGGCGGCGCAGAAGATCGAGGACTCGCGGGGGACGAGGAGCAGCGCCACCTCGAGCTCGGCGGCGATCGCCGCCGCGTGCAGCGGCCCGGCGCCGCCCGCGACCACGACCGGGAAGTCGCGCGGGTCGAGCCCGCGGCGCACGGTGATGTCGCGGACCCCGGTCGCCATGTTCACGTTGACCAGGTCATAGGCGCCCGCCGCGGCCTCCTCGATCGAGACGCCGAGCGCCGCGGCGACCGGCGCGAAGGCGCGCCGGGCGGCCTCGAGGTCGAGCGGCACGCCGCCCGCCAGGGGGCTGTCGGCGGAGAGGTAGCCGAGGATCAGGTCGGCGTCGGTGGTGGTCGGCTCGGTGCCGCCGCGCCCGTAGCAGGCGGGGCCCGGTTCGGCGCCCGCGCTGCGCGGCCCGACCGAGAGCAGGCCGCCCTCGTCGACCGCGGCGATCGAGCCGCCGCCCGCGCCGATCGTGTGGATGTCGATCGTCGGCAGGGCCAGCGGCCAGTCGGCGACGACGCCGTCGGTCATCGTCACCGGCCGCCCGTCGACGACCATCGCGACGTCGAAGCTGGTGCCGCCCATGTCGACGGTGAGGCAGGCGTCGACCGCCGCGTCGGCGAGGTGGTGGAGCCCCGCGGTCGGGCCCGAGGCCGGGCCGGAGAGCAGCGAGAGCGCCGCCCGCCGCGAGATCTCGGCCGGCGTCGCGACGCCGCCGTTCGACTGCATGATCAGCAGCACACCGGTGAAGCGCAGCTCGGCGAGGCGCGCGGTCAGCCCCTCCATGTAGCCGCTGATGATCGGCCCGACGTAGGCGTTCAGGACCGTCGTGCTCGTCCGCGGGTAGTAACGGATCTGCTCGAGCAGCTCGTGCGAGGCGGTCAGGTAGGCGTCGGGCAGGATCTCCTCGACGAGCTCGCGGGCGCGCCGCTCGTGGTCGGCGTTCTGCGGCGAGTGCATGAAGGAGATCGCGACCGCCTCGACCCCCTCGGCGGCGAGCGCCTCGGCGGCGGCGCGGACGCTCGCCTCGTCGAGCTCCCGCAGCACCTGGCCCTCCGGCCCGATCCGCTCGCCGACGCCGTGGGTCAGCTCGCGCGGGGCGAGCGGCGGCGGCGGCACGAGGTGGTTGTCGTAGGGCGTCGCGCGGGTGCCGTCGCGGAGGCGCAGCGTGTCGCGGAAGCCCGCGGTGAGGAGCGCGCCGGTCCGCGCGCCGTTGCCGGTCAGCACCGCGTTGGTGGAGACCGTGGTGCCGTGGACGATCAGCTCGATCCGCGCCATGAAGTCCTCGAACGGCACCTCCAGCCGCGCCGCGATCTCCTCCAGCCCGCGGACGAAGCCGAGCGAGGGATCCGCCGGGGTCGAGCTCGTCTTGTGGACGAGCGGGTGCTCGCCGCCCAGGCAGAGGAAGTCGGTGAAGGTGCCGCCGACGTCGATGCCGAGCCGGTAGCTCATGCCGCGCCTCCTGCCTCGACGGTGACGCCGTAGACCTCGCGCGCCATCTCGGCGCTGAGGAGTCCTTCGCGGACCTCGCGCCGGACCAGTTCGGGGTCGCGGTCCCGCGGGTCGCCGTAGCCCGCGCCGCCGCCGTGGTTGGACACGCAGACGGTCCCCTGCGGGATCTGCACGCCCTCCTTCGAGCCCCAGTCGCGTTCGGTCCCGTCGGGCTCGATCAGGCGGAGCACGTTGAGGCGGCCGTCCGCGCCGCCGAAGAGGCCCTGGGCGGGCGCCGCGCCCTCGGCCTCGGAGTCGTCGCCGAGGGTCGAGCCGCGCACCCCTTCGCCGTCGAAGCGGAAGCGGGTGCGGGTGCCGTAGCCGCCGCGCCACTGCCCGGCGCCGGCCGAGTCGGTCTCCAGTTCGACGTACTCGACCGTGTGCGGGGTCGAGAGCTCGAAGATCTCCATGTCCTGCGAGCGCATCGAGCCGGGGGTGCCGGTGAAGCCGATGCCGTCGTAGCCGTCGGTGCCCTTCATCGCGCCGGAGCCGCCGCGCGAGAACAGCAGCAGGTCGACGTACACCTCGCCGGTGCGCGGGTCGACGCCGGAGAGCGAGGCGGGCAGGAACTGGTTCCAGCCGGCGCAGACGAGGTCCGGCAGCGGCTCGGCGAGCGCGGTCATGATCGACTCCAGGACCTCGTCGCACATCTGGTTGCCGAAGACGCTGGCGGCCGGGAACTCGGGGTCGATCAGCGAGCCTTTGCGGAACTTCGTCGCCATCGTGGCGAAGAGGCCGGCGTTGGTCGGGATCGAGAGGCCCGCGGCGTCGAGCAGCATCATGAAGGCGATCGAGATCGCCCCGATCGCCGAGGCCGCGGGCATGTTGGTGAAGCCCGGCGCCTGGTCGTCGGAGCCGGAGAAGTCGAAGGTGATCTGCGCGCCCTCGATCGTCACCTCGACCGCGACGCGCAGGCGCCGGGTCGGGTCGATGCCGTCGGACTGCATGAAGCTCTCGCCGTGGTAGACGCCGTCGGGCCAGCGCTCGATCTCGGCCCGGACCTGGCGTTCGGCGGCCTCGATGACGAAGTCCATGTGGCGGTCGAAGACGTCGACGCCGTAGCGGTCGAGCAGCTCGACCAGGCGCCGGCGGCCGATCGTGCAGGCGCCGATCATCGCCTGCACGTCGTCCCAGGTGAGGTCGAGGCGGACGTTGGCGCGGACGAGGCGGACGACGTCGTGGATCGGCTCGCCGCCGGCGTGGATGCGCAGCGGCGTCATCCGGAACGCTTCCTGCCAGACCTCGCGGAACTTCGGGTCGTAGCCGCCCAGGGTCATGCCGCCGACGTCGGCGACGTGGCCCTTGCCCGCGGTCCAGGCGACCAGCTCGCCGGCGTGGAAGACCGGCGTGTAGATGCCGACGTCGGCGAACTGGTTGCCGCCGCTGAAGACGTCGTTGTGGATGAAGACGTCGCCGTCGTGGACGTCGTCGCCGAACTCCTCGATGATCGCCTGCAGCGAGGGGGCGGCGCCGAAGGCGATGATCGAGGCGAACTCGGTCTGCGCCAGGGTGCGGCCGTCGCGGTCGAAGATGACCGTGACGAAGTCGCCGATCTCGTTGAAGATCGGCGAGCGGGAGCTGCGCATGAGCACCGTCGCCATCTCCCGCGAGACGGCGACGACGCGGCGCTGCAGCACCGAGGCGAGGATCGGGTCCGGCGCTGCCTGCTCGGCGACCGCGGGCATCGGCGGCCTAGCGGGGGACGAAGGCGAGGACCCGCGCGGGGCTGCCGGTGCCGTCGACCAGCTTCAGCGGGGCGACGACGATCAGCGCGCCGGTGGTCGGCAGGCTCGGCAGGTTGGCGAGCTGGGTCAGCCCGTAGCGGCCCGCGCCGAGGAGGAAGTTGTGGACCGGGAAGGCCGGGTCCATGCCGCCGGCGGAGCCGGCGTCGATGCCGACCGTCTCGCAGCCGTAGCCGACGACGTTGGGGTGCTCGGCCAGCCATCTGGCGCCGGAGACGTCGGGGCCGGGGCTGGTCGGGCCCTCGGGGCCGAGGTTCAGGAACGCCGCCTCGTCCTGGGCGCGCGCTTCCCAGCCGGTGCGGAAGAGGAGCCAGCTGCCGGGCGGGATCGGGCCGTTCTCGGCCTCGAAGGCGTCGAGGTCGGCGGCGCTCAGCAGGTAGCCGTTGTCGGCCTCGACCGCGGCGGTCTTGTCGATCACGACGGCGGGGCCGACCAGCTGCGTGGCCGGGACCGAGGCGACGTCGAGGCCGTCCTTGCCGGTGATCCAATGGATCGGCGCGTCGAAGTGGGTGCCGGTGTGCTCGCCCAGCTCGAGCACGCTCCAGGCCCAGGCCGGGCCGAGGTCGTCGAAGTGGCTGAGCTCGCGGCGCGAGAGGTGCGGGGTGTTGGCGAAGGGGTCCGGAAGCTGCAGGACCGGGGTGCTCTCGCCGAGCGGCTGGGTCAGGTCGACGACCTCGACCTCACCGGCGGCGAGGGCGGCGATCAGATCGGTGACGGAGGTGTTGGGCATCTTTGCTCCTCGCTCTCGGGGTGGATCCGGCAGCTTCTCGGGCGACATCCTACAGAGCGGCTCGATGCTATGCAGATTATTTTTCGGCCCCAGTTCGAGCTCGACCCGGGCGCCGGCCGCGGCCCCCGCGAGGGCGGCGATCACCGGTGGCCCGGCGTCGAGGCGAACGGTGCCGAGGCGGACCGCCCGACCGCTCGCGCCGGGGGCGTCGGTCACCTCGAGCACGGTCCCGGTCGAGGCGTCGACCTCGGTCCACGCGGCGGCGCCGCAGCGGGGGCAGGCGAGCCGCGGCGGCCAGACCGCGTGGCCGCAGGCGGCGCAGGCGGGGATCCGGAAGCTCACCCGACCCGCTCCAGGACGGCGGCGTTGTGGCAGGCGCCGTGCCGGTAGAGGACCATGCCGTAGCCGGCGACGAGGGCCAGCTCGGCGCCGGTGCGGCGCTCCGGCTCGACCTTGCCGCGCAACTGGCGGACCGCCTCGGCCAGCCCGTGCATGCCGCCCGCGGCGCCCGCCTGACCGGCCGAGAGCTGGCCGCCGGAGGTGTTGAGCGGCCAGCCCGCCTCGAGCACCGTGCCCCTCAGCCAGCGGCGCGCATCGCCGTCGGCGACGAGGCCGAGGTCGAGCGCCTGGGCCAGCACCATCACCGGGTAGTCGTCGTATAGGTAGGCGGCGTCGACGTCCTCGGGGCGGGCGCCCGCGGCCTCCCAGAGGTCGGCGGCGATCGGGGCGAAGCCGGTGGTGAGGCCGTCGCCTTCCTGCTGGTCGGGGTTGTGGAGCGAGCGCAGGGCGCGGACGCGGGCCGCCGGGCCGGCGGGCGGGCGCGAGGTGAGGACGATCGCGTCGGCGCCGGCAACGACCGGCACGCAGTCGAGTCGGCAGAGCGGCGGCGCCAGCAGCGGCGTCTCCAGGTACTCGGTCATGGTCAGCGGCGCACGGTAGGCGGCGAGCGGGTTGCGGCCCGCCCAGGCGCGCTGAGCGACCGGCACGCAGCCGAGGTCGGCGCGGTCGAGGCCGCGGGCCTGCATCGTGTGCTCGGTGAGCAGGGCGAAGAGCGCGTTCGGCCCGCCGTAGTCGAGCGGCGCCAGGTGCTCGACGGTGACCCGGTTGTAGTTGCCGACCAGCTCGGCGAAGGCGGCGCGGTCGAGGTGGTCGCCGGCACAGAGCACGATCGTCTCGGCGTCGCCCGCCTCGATCGCCCGCACCGCGTGGCTCAGCAGGTTGAGCGCGCTCGCCCCGCCGTGCGGGTCCTCCATCAGCCAGCGCGGGCTGA
Organism: Solirubrobacterales bacterium; assembly: GCA_035547715.1. GTDB lineage: Bacteria > Actinomycetota > Thermoleophilia > Solirubrobacterales > 70-9 > VAYN01. The sequence goes on along the minus strand of DASZUH010000103.1, from coordinate 3,646 downwards.
GGCCGAGCTTCCAGGCGAGGTCGATCGCGTGGTCGGGCTTCAGCGAGAAGGAGGCGACGCCGAGCCCGTCGACGTCGCCGAGCCCGAGGCCGGCGTCGGCGAGCGCGCCGAGCACCGCCTCCTTCAGCAGCTGCTCGGTGGTGCGCTGCGGCGCCGGGTGGCGTTCGTAGCGTGCCTCGAAGGAGCCGACGATCAGGCCCTTGACCATCGGGTTAATCTACACCGCAGCGCGGTGCCTTGTAGACGTTTGCGTGCCCACACCAGGAGGGACGATGACAGCCTCGACCGACCAGAGCCCCAGCGCCGATCCCTTCGCCCGGCTGGGCGCCCGGGTCGACAAGATCGCCTCGCGCGTGGTCGACCGCCGCCGCTACCTGCACGAACGGCCCGAGCTCTCCTACCACGAGTCCGAGACCGCGGCCTTCATCGTCGCCGAGCTCGAACGGATCGGCGGCTTCGCCGGCACGATTACCAGGCCGACGCCGACCAGCGTGATGGCCGACCTGCGCGGCGGCCGGCCCGGCCCGCGGATCGCGGTCCGCTCCGACCACGACGCGCTACCGATCGAAGAGGCGACCGGCCTCCCCTTCGCCTCCCGCAACCCGGGCGTGATGCACGCCTGCGGCCACGACGGCCACACCTCGATGATGCTCGGCGTCGCCGAAGTCCTCGCCCCGCTCGCCGACCGGCTGCCGGGCGAGGTGCGCTTCCTCTTCGAGCACGGCGAGGAGGCGCTGCCCGGCGGGGCGAGCCAGATGGTCGCGGCGGGGGCGATGGAGGGCGTCGACCGGGTCATCGGCCAGCACCTCTGGGCCTGGTTCCCGCTCGGCAAGGTCTCGGTCCGGCCCGGCCCGGTGATGGCCTCCTGCGACGTCTTCGAGATCGTCGTGATCGGGCGCGGCGGCCATATCTCGAAGCCGCAGGACGCGATCGACCCGCTCGCGATCGGCGCCCAGATCGTCACCAACCTGCAGCACGTCGTCGCCCGCGAGGTCGACCCGCAGGAGATCGCGGTGCTCGGCGTGACCCGCTTCGAAGCGGGCGAGTCGGTCGGCGTGATCCCCCAGACGGCGCGGCTCGAAGGCGGCACCAACATGTTCTCGCCCGCCGTGCGCGACCTGCTCGAGCGGCGGATCGGTGAGATCGCGACCGCGATCTGCGCCGCCCACGGCGCCGGCTGCGACTACACCTACACGCGCGGCTACGACGCCGTCGTCAACGACCCGGCGACGACCGCGGTCATCGCCGCCGCGGCGCGCCGGGCGCTCGGCGAGGAGGCCGTCTACGAGGGCGAGCTGATCCTCGGCGGCGAGGACTTCTCCGCCTTCCAGGCCTGCGCGCCGGGGACCTTCCTGCTGCTCGGCGCCCGCGATCCCGAGGCGGGCGAGGTCCACGACCACCACCATCCGGAATTCGACATCGACGAGCGGGCGCTGGCGAACGGCGTCAAGGTGATCGCCGAGTCGGTCGTCGCGCTGCTCGAGGAGGGCAAGGCATGAATCCGGTCGACCCGCACCGCGCCGAGGAGACCCGCTGATGTCCGCCGCCCTCATCCGCGAACCGCTTGCCGCCGCGAACGGAGCCCGCCGATGAGCGCCCACGTCCTCGACCCGCTCTCCGCCGCCGAGATCGAGGCCGCGGCCGCGGTCGTCCGCGCCGACCCGCGCTGCGGCGGGCGCTCGCGCTTCGTCGCGATCTCGACCGCCGAGCCGCCGCGGGCGGAGGCGCCCGGGGACCGCTCGCGCCGCGCCGAGGTCCTCCTCCACCAGCGCGACGAGCGCGCGGTGATCCGCTTCGTCGTCGACCTCGACGGCGGCGCGATCGAGTCCGCCGCGCTCCACGCGGGCGCCGAGCCGGCGATCGGCCTCGACGAGTTGGAGCGCTTCGAGGCGGCGATGCGGGCGGAGCCGCGCTTCGTCGCCGCGCTCCGGCGCCGCGGCATCGACGACCCGGCGACCGTCGACATCGACCCGGTCCCGGTCGGCCACTTCGGCCTGCCCGAGGAAGACCCGTCGCGACGGCTCGCCCGCGTGCTCGCCTACGCGCGGCCGACCGATCCGGAGTCGAACGCCTACGCGCACCCGCTCGAGGGCGTCTTCGGCCTCGTCGACCTCGACACCGGCGAGCTCCTCCACTTCGAAGATCGCGAGCCGGTGCCCTTCCCGCCCGACGACGGCGAGTACCAGGCCGACCGGATCGCCCTGCGCGAGGACCTCAGGCCGATCCACATCCACCAGCCCGAGGGCCCGAGCTTCGCGGTCGACGGCTACGCGGTGCGCTGGCAGAAGTGGCACCTGCGGGTCGGCTTCTCGAGCCGCGAGGGCCTCGTCCTGCACGAGGTCGGCTACGAGGAGGACGGCGTCGTGCGGCCGATCCTGCGGCGCGCCTCGATCGCCGAGATGGTCGTTCCCTACGCCGACCCCGACCGCTTCTACCAGGCGCCGCTCGACATCGGCGAGCTCAACGTCGGCACCTTCACCAACTCGCTGACGCTCGGCTGCGACTGCCTCGGCCGGGTCCACTACTTCGACGTCGCCTACGCCAACGCGGCGGGCGAGGCGGTCGCGATCCCGCAGGCGATCTGCATGCACGAGGAGGACGACGGGATCTCCTGGAAGCACACCGACTTCCGCACCGGCACGGTCGAGGTCCGCCGCGGCCGCAAACTGGTGATCTCCAACATCGTCACCGTCGGCAACTACGAGTACGGGTTCTTCTGGTACCTCGGCCTCGACGGGATGATCCACTGCGAGATCAAGGCGACCGGGATCGTCGCCACGCAGGCGCGCCCGACCAACGAGCCGACCGAGTTCGGCAAGCTCGTCGCCCCCAGGCTGAACGCGATGCACCACCAGCACTCGTTCTGCGCGCGGCTCGACTTCGAGCTCGACGGCGGGCCCAACTCGGTCACCGAGACCCGCACCGAGGCGCTCCCGGTCGGCCCCGAGAACCCGCACGGCAACGCCTGGCGGACGGTCTCGCGGACGCTGCGGACCGAGCAGGAGGCGATCCGCGACCTCGACATCACCGAGGCGCGCTCCTGGACGGTGGTCAACAACGCGAGCCGCAACAACGTCGGCGGCCCGGTCGGCTACCGCCTGCTGCCGGGCGAGAACACGGTGCCCTTCGGCGCCCCCGGCTCCCCCGCCCGGCGCCGCTCGGGCTTCGCCGACCACCACCTCTGGGTGACCCCCGTCGACGACGCCGAGCGCTACCCGGCCGGCGAGTTCCCCTACCAGCACCCGGGCCCCGACGGCCTGCCGGTCTGGACCGAGGCGGACCGCCCGATCGAGGACACCGACCTCGTCGTCTGGCACACGATGATCCACCACCACGTCCCCCGCCCCGAGGACTGGCCGGTGATGCCCGTCGCCCGCCTCGGCTTCTCACTCAAGCCCTGGGGCTTCTTCGCCCGCAACCCCGCCCTCGACGTCCCCCCGACCGAGACCGGCGAGGGCAGCTGCCACGCCTGATTCCCCGCGCGAGTGGTTGGTTCAAGGGATGGGGCGGTGCAAGCTGGCGCCCGGGGCGGGCAGGTGGGCGGCCGGGGGCTTGGCGTCCGTCCGAGTTGCGCCCGGCCTTCTCGGTGGCGGCCCTGGCAGGTTGTGGCCGCCACCGAGAAGGCCAGGTCCGTGGGGAGAGGTGC
>DASZUH010000102.1:0-4181 GCA_035547715.1 Solirubrobacterales bacterium | reverse complement strand
TCTCGGCGGATGAGGATCCATGACCTTCCCGGAGTCTTCGTCACGGGACCCGCGCACTTCGTGGAGGACCCCGCACGTCTCCCGGTGCCCGTCACGAAGCCTCATCACTCCCCGCACACCCGGCCTTCTCGGTGGCGGCCTCAACCTGCCAGGGTCGCCATCGAGAAGGCCGGGCGCAACTCGGACGGCCGCCACCGCCCCCGGGCGCCAGCTTGCGACGGCCCAGAGCCCCTCACCGCCCCCTTCGCGGCCACCACGCCCGCTCACCAAGCCGGTACGTGATCGACGGGATCAGCAGGGCGCGGACGACGAAGGTGTCGAGGAGGACGCCGACGGCGACCGTGGCGCCGATCTGGATCAGCTCCTCGAGCGGCAGCAGGGTGAGGGTCGCGAAGGTGCCGGCGAGGATCAGGCCGGCGCCGGTGACGACGCCGCCGGTCGCGACCAGGGCGCGGAGGGTGCCCTCGCGGGTGCCGTGGGCGCGGGCCTCCTCGCGCACCCGGGTCATCAGGAAGATGTTGTAGTCGACGCCGAGCGCGACCAGGAAGATGAAGGCGAGGAGGGTGAGGTCGAAGGTGACGCCTTCGGAGCCGAGGTGGGCGAAGGCGAAGGTCGCGAGGCCGAGGCTGCCGGCGAAGGAGAGGACGACGGTCGCGATCAGGTAGAGCGGCGCCGCCAGCGCCCACAGCACCGTCGCCAGGATCAGCCCGACGACGAGCAGGACGAGTGGCACGATCACGCGCGTGTCGCGGGCGTTGGTCCGCTCGATGTCCCAGTTCTCGGCCGGGATGCCGCCGAGGAGCGCCCGCGGCGAGAGCGCATGCAGGCGTTCGCGGATCCGTTCGACCGCTTCCGCCGCTTCGCCCGAGTACGGGTCGCCGGAGAGCACCAGCACCACCGCCGCCTGCCGGAATTCCTTGCTCGCCGGCACCGGCAGCGCCAGTTGGACCGCGTCGAGGTTTCGCATCCCCGCCGCCACCAGCGCCGCTTCGCCGGCCGGGACGACCGCGGTCAGCGGCGAGCCGAGCCCGGGTGGGAAGTTTTCGTTCAGGACCTTGGTGCCTTCGCTGGAGTTGGTCGGCCGGGTCGAGCCCTGGCCGAAGCCGATCGTGCCGTGGTGGCTGAGGTTCCCGGCGGCGAGGACGAGGAGCCCGGCGATGACGATGGCGATGATCGGCCGCGAGCGCCGCTCGACCAGCCTCGCGACGCCTTCCCAGCGGTTGCGCCCCTCGCGCCGGGTCGCCGCCGCGGCGGGCCAGAAGGCGCGCTCACCGAGCACCGCGAGCAGGGCGGGGAGGAGGGTGAAGGCCGAGCAGACCATCACCGCGATGCCGATCGCGAGGATCGGCCCGAGCCAGTGCGTCGACTCCAGGTCGGCGACCAGCAGGACGAGCATCGCCGCGATCACGGTGCCGCCGGAGGCGGCGACCGCCGGCACGGTCTCGCGCAGGGCGAGCGGCAGCGCCTCCGCCGCGGGCCGACCGCGCTGGATCTCCTCCCGGTAGCGGTGCACGAGCAGCAGCGAGTAGTCGGTCCCGGCGCCGAAGACGAGCACCAGCAGGAGGAAGGTGCCCTCGGTGTTGACGACGATCCAGCCCGCCTTGATCACCAGGTAGGCGATGCCGATCGAGACCATGTAGGCGGCGCCGACCGCGATCAGCGGCAGGAGCGCCAGCGGCGGCGCCCGGTAGACGAGGAGCAGCAGGACGAGGACGAGGCCGAGCGTCGCGAACAGCAGCGTGTCGCCGGCTTCGTTGGTGACCTGGTCGAGGTCGGCGGCGATCCCGGCCGGGCCGGTGACGTAGGCGGCGAGGCCGGGGACCGCGTGGGCGGCGAGGTATTCGCGGATCTCGGTGACACCGTCGTGGATCGCGCCGCGGTCGGCGGCGTTGATCGCCAGCACGACCAGCGCCGCCTTGCCGTCGCGGGAGATCGGCCCGATCCCCCTGGCGTAGCGGGCGATGCTGCCGAGCGGCCGGCCGCTGTTCGCCGAGAAGGGGTCGATCACCGGCGTCGCGCCGGTGATCTTCAGCCCGTTCAGCCCCTTGCCGATCCGCCCGATCGCGGCCAGGTCGGCTTTCGTGAGCCCGGCCGGCCGGTCGAAGACGACCACCGCGGGAACCTCTTCGTGGGCGCCTTGGCCGCGCTTGTTGGTCGGCCCGGACAGCGCTTCCAGGGCCTTGGCCGATTCGGCGCCCTTGGGCAGGAAGCTCGTCTGGCCGGCCGCGGTGACGTCGCCGATGTGGGAGCGACAGACGTAGCCGCCGACGGCGATGGCGATCCAGACCACGATCGTCACCCAGCGCCCGCGCGGTCCGGTCACCGCGGCGGCGAGGGCGGCGATCACGCCGGGTACCTTACCCTCATGCCCACCTGGATCGCCCGCACCGCCGCGCCCTGGATCTGGCGGCGCGTCTCCTGGAAAACGGTCTGGACGGTCACTCTCTGGCTTGCCCAGAAAGGGCGCGACAGGGTGCGCGCCAACCTCGACGAGGACGAGCAGTGGGAGTTCTGGCGCCTGCTGAAGAAGTCACGGGGGAGGGCCTCGAACCTGACGCCCGGCGACCGCGCCCGGGTCCGCATCATCGTTGGCAAGGCGATCCGCGGGTAGGTCGGCCGATCGCGGCAGGTCGGCGGAGCGCGCTCAGGCGCGACCCGGCAGGCGGTACTGGAGGATGTCGAGCTTCGCCGTGATCGGCGCCGGCTTGCCTTCGGCACCGCGCGCCGCGACCCGGTCTTCGATCTCGAACAGCTCGTCGGTGGCGCGCTCGATCAACCCGAGCAGTTCGCGCCAGCCCTCGTCATCGACGTGGACGACGGAGCGACAGGCGTGGACGTCGCCGTCGGTGAAGAAGGTGCCCGCCGCCATCGATTCGGCGATGTCTTTGGAGATCATCGCGACGATCGCGCCGACGACGCCGTAGCGCTCCTTCTCCGAGAGCGCCCCCCAGGCGGCGTCGTCGAAGTAGGACCGGCGGCAGGCGCGGTAGAAGTGCTCGACGACCCGGCCGCCGCGGACCGGCTCGGTCCGCACCAGCTCGATGCAGTCGAGCTTGCGCAGCTGGTTGACGTGGTAGGTCACGTTGTTCAGCGGCTCGTCCATCTCCGCCGCGAGTTCGCGCGGCGAGGCGATGCGGTCGCTGAGGATGCTCATCGCCCGCACGCGGGTCGGGTGCGACATCGCCGCGGCCAGCTGCGGGCTGACGAAGTCGGGGCACGAAACGGCCCGGTCGACTCTGGTGGAGCGATCTTCCACGTTCTCCCGAACTCCCCTGAAAAAAAGCTGAGTTAGTTACCCGCCTGCATTAAACCGGATCGGCCCCGATCAAGGCGCTCCCTCCCAGGAGAAACACAGAATAATTTTGATTGATTGATCAAGCTCATCAAACTTCTCGGTCCAATCACCAGAACCGGGAGAGGGGGTGACGAAATGCGAATCGAGGAGGCGACAGCCGCGATCCCGGTCCAAGGCATCGCCAAGGGGAACTAGCTGGTTGATTCCGGGGATGGCGGCGGCGCAAGCCGGCGCCCGGGGGCGGGCGGCCGGCCCGGGGTTGGCGGCCGTCCGAGTTGCGCCCGGCCGTCCCGTCCACGGCCCTGGCAGGTTGTGGCCGGGGCCGGGACGGCCGGGTCCATGGGGAGTGAGGAGGGTTCGGGGCGTGTGCCGGGCGGACGTGCGCGTGTCTGCCGGGCAGGAGCGCATGGTCGGTCACGAAGGCGCACCTTCCGTCACGAATACCCATGGAACGTCACGGTCCGTCCCCACTTCCTCATATGCCGCCCCGGTGCGTTCGTCGCTTGTACGCCTATGGTGGTCAAGCGACGAACGCACCCTCCCGAGTCGGGGCGAAGGTGACCGAGGGCATGAGGAACGGTGACGGGCTGGCCCAGGAGGGCCCGGAGGTGCGGATGCCGTCACGAAGACGCCCGGAACGTCACGGTCCGTCCCGTCTTCCCCGGCCGTCCAGGGCCTCCGTTCGCTGCTTCTGCCGCATAGCGGTACAAGCAGCGAACGGAGGTCTCGGGGCCCGGGTCCAGGTGACCGAGGCCATGAGGAACCGTGACGAACCGGGCGGGACCATGACGGAAGCCCGCACCTCCTCCCGTCCCTGCGACCCCTTCCCCACGGAACCCCCACGTCCCGGGCGTCTCGTGGCGGCCACAACCTGCCAGGGCCGCCA
>DASZUH010000101.1:0-7199 GCA_035547715.1 Solirubrobacterales bacterium | reverse complement strand
GCCATGGCCTCGGCCCGCGGGCGGTCCGGGTCCATGGTGATCAGGTCACCGGTGAGGACGAACTCGTTCAAGGCAGCCCGAAGTACTCCCGCTGCTCCCAGTCCGACACGTCGGCCAGATAGCGGTCGACCTCCGACTGCTTCAGCGTCAGGACCCAGTCGACGACCTCCGGGCCGAGCGCCGCGGCGAAGGCGTCGTCGGCGCGGAGCGCCTCGAGCGCCGCCATCAGGCTGCGCGGCAGCGGCCGCGCGTCGGCGGCGTAGGGGTCCTCGGTCGGCGGCCCCGGGTCGAGCTCGCCGTCGATCCCGGCCATCCCGGCGACGATCTGCGAGGCCATGTAGAGGTAGGGGTTGGCGGCGGGCTCGCCGGAGCGGTTCTCCAGGCGCGTCGCCGGGTCGCCCGGCCCGCCGACCGCGCGCACCATCGCGCCCTTGTTGTCGATGCCCCAGCAGATCCGGTCGGGCGCCAGCGTGTAGGGCCGGTAGCGCTTGTAGCCGTTGACGGTCGGCGTGGCGAAGACCGACGCCGCGGGGGCGTGGCGGAGCAGGCCGCCGAGGTAACGCTGCCCGGTCGAGGAGAGGAGCGCGCCGCCCTCGGCCGCGGTCGGGATGAAGGCGTTCTGGCCGCTCTCGAGGTCGACCAGCGACTGGTGCAGGTGCCAGCCCGCCGAGGCGGTGTCGGCGCCCGCGGGCCGCGACATGAAGGTGGCGAGATAACCGTGGCGGCGGCAGATCTGGCGGACCGCGGTGCGGGCGAGGACGACGTCGTCGGCCGCCTGCAGGCCGGGGCGCGGCGCCAGGGTCAGCTCCAGCTGGCTCGGGCCGAACTCGAGCTCCAGCGAGCGCAGCGGCAGGTCGAGCGCCAGGAGCCCGGTGCTCAGCGCCTGGACCAGGTCGTCGAGCGCGTCGAGGTCCTCCTCGCGCAGGAGCTGCGCGCCGCGCGAGACCGGCCGCACCGCGGGGGCCTCGCCGGGCCGCCCCGGCGCGGCGACGTGCTCGTCGTCGAGGCCGCCGTCGCCGGCCGCGCGGAAGACGTGGAACTCGATCTCGACGCCGATCGTCACCCCGTAGCCGCGCGCCGCCAGCCGGTCGAGGGCGTCGCGGAGGATCCGCCGGGTCGAGAACGGCACCGGCCGCCCGTCGGGGAAGTGGAGATCGCAGAGGACCCAGCCGGTGTTCGGCGCCCAGGGCAGGACGCGGAAGCTCTTCGGGTCGGGGACGAGGACGACGTCGCCCGCGCCGCCGAGCCCTTCGATCCCGGTCCCGGCGTCGGCGGTGAACACCGGGTAGACCGATTTGCCCGAGGTGTCCTTGAGGACGAGCGAGGAGGGCACCCGGCAGCCACCGCGCAGCCCGCTCCAGAGGCCGTCCCCGACCAGCGTCTTGCCGCGCAGCGTGCCGTGCTGGTCGCAGAAGGCGACCCGGATCATCTCGATCCCACGCTCGTCGATGACGCGGCGGATCTGGGCCGCGGCCGCGTGCTCGGCCTCGCCCCAGAGGTCGTGGCGGTCGACGAAGCCGTCGCGGTCGGCGGCCAGCATCGGCCGCGCCGACCCCCCGAAGGACCGCGGCCGCTCGTCCGCCGAGCGCTCGTGCACTAGGCGACCCCTTGGCTTGCGGCCCAGGGGGAGTGGGCGCGGCGCTCGGCCTCGGTCTCGCGCCAGGCCGACTGCCAGTCCTCGGCGGGGGTCACGGTGTCGATCGCCAGCGGTCCGGTCAGCTCGGCCGCCGCGGCATCGTCGAGCGGCAGGCCCGGCGTCGGCTGCCCCGCTTCCATCGCCTTGATCGCTTTCAGCAGCAGCCGGCGGTTGGCGGTGACGGCGCGGTCGCTCACCCCGAGGCGCTCGACCGTGCGGTCCTGGATCGGCCCCATGCTCTCCACCGCCCACTGGTCGTGGACGTTGATGTCGAGGCCCATCCCGGTGTAGGTGAGCGAGTTCTGCTCGGCCGCGTCGAAGCCCCAGTTGTTGTCGCGGTTGCGGGTCGGCCGGTAGTCCGGCAGCGTCACGTTCTGCAGGCGCTGCCGGAGGAGCGTCTCCTTGTCGGTCGGCTCCTTGAAGTCGTAGAAGATCATGTACCAGTAGTGCTTCTCGTCGTCGATCGGGACGTGCCACTGGCAGAAGACCTTGGTGCCGCCGAACGGCACCACGAAGGCGTTCGGGAAGACCAGGTTGGTGACCCGCAGGTGGCGGTGCTCCTCGTCCAGTTCGCGGACGGCGAAGACGCGCAGGCCGTGCGCGGCGGGCTCGACCTCGATGTCCGGCCGGTACAGTTCGCCGACGATCTCGGCGGTCGATTTGCCCGTCCCCGCGACCGTCTCGGCGAACTGCTGGCCGTAGACGTCGCGCGGGTCCTCGTCGAGGAAGCGGTGCAGGAAGGAGACGTGGCTGGGGTCGATGCCGCCCTCGACCCCCTGCAGCCAGTTGCATTCCCAGAGGCCCTTGAAGGCGAAGGTGTACTCCTCCGGCGCGGCGAAGCAGTCATAGGCGGGGAACGGTGGCGGGTCGCCGCCGCCCATGTAGGCGAAGACGATGCCGTTGCGCTCCTCGCAGGGGTAGCTGGCGATCCGCACCTTCTCGAAGAAGCGCGAGTGCGGTGGTTCGGCGGGCTGCTCGAGACAGCGGCCGTCCTTGCCGTAGAGCCAGCCGTGGTAGAGGCAGCGCAGGCCGCCGTCCTCGAGCCGGCCGTAGGCGAGGTCGACGCCGCGGTGCGCGCAGTAGCGGGAGACGAGGCCCCAGTCGCGCTCGCCCCGCTTGAAGAGGACGAGGTCCTCGCCCAGCAGGCGGACCGCCTTGACCGGGCGCTCGGCGGGCATCTCGGAGACCAGCGCGGCGGGCTGCCAGTACTGCCGCATGAGGCGCCCGGCGGGATCGTCCGGGCCGGTTTTCGTGACGCGTTCGTTGTCCTCGCGGGAGAGCATGCGAATACAATATCGCTAATCTTGGATCCCATGAGCCCACGTGTGAACATCGAGACCGACAAGGCGCCCGCGGCGATCGGCCCCTACTCGCAGGCCATCGCCCACGACGGAGTCCTCTACTGCTCCGGCGCGATCCCCCTCGACTCGGCCGGCGAGCTGGTCGGCGGCGACGACGCCGCGGAGCAGGCGCGCCAGTGCCTGCGCAACCTCGACGCGGTCGCCGCGGCGGGCGGCGGCGAGCTGGCCGAAGCGCTCCAGGTCACCATCTATACGACCCGCCTCGACGAGTTCCCGAAGATCAACGAGGCCTACGCCGAGTTCTTCGACGACCCGCCCCCGGCGCGGGTGACGATCGGCGTCGCGGCGCTGCCGAAAGACGTGCTGATCGAGATCGCCGCGCTCGTCCCGCTCAAGTGATGAGCGGGACGGGGACCACGAAGGGGGCGCGGGAGCACGCCCGCGCCCAGGCCGGGACGGCGGCCGAGGCGATGCCGACGGTCCCGGCGAGCGCCTGGCCCGAGCCGCCCGCCGGGGTCGACCCGGCGGCGCTGACCTGGGCCGAGACGGTGGCGGGCGGCGGCTACGCCGCCAAGGTCCTGGCCCGCGGGACGACGCTGCGCCTCACCGACCGCGAGGGCGACGCCTGCGCCCACCTCCTCCTCCACAACGCCGACCAGCCGTGGGAGCGACTTAACGTCGCCGACACGGTGAAGGTGCCGTGGCAGGCCTACCTCGGCGCGGGCCACCCGCTGCTGTCGGACCAGGGACGGGTGCTGGCGACGATCGTCGCCGACTCCTCCGGGCGCCACGACGCGCTGTGCGGGACCACGGCGCTCGCCAGGAACCAGGAGAAATATGGCGACGGTTCCCCGCAGGGACCTTCGCCCGCGGGCCGCGAGCTGCAGCTGCTCGCCGCCGCCAAGCACGGGCTCGGCCCGCGCGACATCCCGCCCAGCCTCTCCTTCTTCCAGGGCGTGCGGGTCGACGCCGAGGGCGCGCTGCGCTTCGAGGGCTCGGCCGGGCCGGGCACGGCGGTCGAGCTCAAGGTCGAGATGCCGGTGATCGCGATCCTCGCCAACGTGCCGCACCCGCTCGACCCGCGGGCCGAGTACACGGCGAGCGCACTCGAGATCCTGGCCTGGCGCGGCGACCCGACCGGGCCCGACGACGCGCTCTGGTCGCAGGCGCCGGAGCTCGAACGCGCCTACCTGAACACCGCCGACTACTGCGACGCGAGGGGGACCAGGTGAGCGCGGAGCGAGCAAACGTCGCAATCTGGTTCTCCGTCCCGCGAGCGAAGCGCGAGGATTTGTCATGAGCCCGACCATCGACCCGCTCGCGGCCGCCGTCTCCGGCGTCCGCGTCGATCCGACCCTCGGCACGATCCCCGCCGGCGAGGTCGTCCGCGACCAGCTGGTCGCCGCCCGCGCCCCGTGGTCGGCCGTCGTCGCCGCCGGCGACGAGCTCTCGATCGTCGACCTCGGCGGCAACCAGGCCGTCGACTGCATCCTCTACGCGGCCGCCGACACCAGCGAGCGCTACAGCGCGCCCGACACGATCGCCGCGCAGGGGCGGATCTTCCTCACCACCGGCTCGGTGCTGCGCTCCAACCGCGGCAACGCGCTGATGACCGTCGTCGCCGACGAGTGCGGCAACCACGACACGCTCGGCGGCGCCTGCTCGAAGGAGTCGAACACGCTGCGCTACGGCCACCACACCAAGCACCAGCACGCCTGCGTCGAGAACTTCCTCCGCGAGGGGGCGCGCCACGGGCTCGGCAAGCGCGATCTCGTCTCCAACATCAACTGGTACATGAACGTGCCGGTCGAGGAGGACGGGATGCTGGGGATCGTCGACGGCCTCTCCCGGCCCGGGCTGACCGTGACGCTGCGCGCCGACGTCGACACCCTGGTCCTGGTGTCGAACTGCCCGCAGGTCAACAACCCCTGCAACGGCTTCGACCCGACGCCGGTCCGGATGGTCGTCACGCGCCCGTGAGCGGGACCCCCGGCTACCCCCGCGAGGCCGAGTCGATCGAGACCTTCCGCGCCGTCCGGCGCGAGGCCTTCGCCGCCGAGCGCGCGGCCTGGGAGGCGGCGGGCGAGTTCGCGAGGGAGGAGACGGGATGACGGCGGTGCAGCGGGTGCGGGCGGCGTACGAGGCGATCGCGGCGGCGGCCCGGCCGGAGGTGTGGATCACGCTGCGCGGCGAAGCCGCGGTGCTCGCCGACGCCGAGGCGATCGACGCCCGGGTCGCCGCCGGCGAGGACCTGCCGCTCGCCGGGAGGACCTTCGCGGTCAAGGACAACATCGACGTGGCGGGGCTCCCGACCACGGCCGCCTGTCCCGCCTACGCCTACACGCCGGAGGCGCACTCGCCGGCCGTCGCCCGCCTCCTCGGCGCGGGCGCGGTCCTGCTCGGCAAGACCAACCTCGACCAGTTCGCGACCGGCCTGGTCGGCACGCGCTCCCCCCACGGCGCGGTCCGCGACGCGCGCCGCCCCGAGTACGTCTCCGGCGGCTCGAGCTCCGGCTCCGCCGTGGCCGTCGCCCTCGGCATCGCCGACCTCGCGTTGGGGACCGACACCGCGGGGTCGGGACGCGTCCCCGCCGCCTTCCAGGGCATCGTCGGGGTGAAGCCGACGCGAGGGCTGGTCCCGACCACCGGCGTCGTCCCCGCCTGTCGTTCGCTCGATTGCGTGTCGATCTTCGCCCCGGACCTGGCGCTGGCAGAGCTGGTGCTGACGATCATCGCGGGCCCGGACCCGGACGACCCGCTGAGCCGCACGGCCCCTGCCGAGGCGCCGCCGGCTGCCGCCACGGCCGACCTCCCCCTGCCCACACCACCGGCGATTGATGTGGGCAGGGGGAGGTCGGTGAGCCCCGGCGGGCCGCGGGCGGGGGCGGGCACGACCGGTGGGCCTCGCGTGGGCGCCCCGGATCCGGCTTCGCTCTCCGACCTCACCGGGGAGGCCCGGGCGGCGTTCGCCGCGGCTCGGGATCGGCTCGCCGCCGCCGGCGCGGAGGTCGTCGAGGTCGACATCGCGCCGCTGCTCGAGGCCGGGAAGCTCCTCTACGGCGGCGCGTTCGTCGCCGAGCGGCACGCGGCAGTCGGGGCGTTCGTCGAATCGCATGCCGACGAGATCGATCCGACGGTCCGCCAGATCGTCGAGTCCGCCGCCTCGCCGACCGCCTCGCAGCTCTTCGCCGACCTCGAGCGACTCGACGCGCACGCGCTCGCGACCCGTCGGCTCTTCGCCGACCTCGACGCGATCCTCCTCCCGACCACCGCCGCGCAACCGACGATCGCCGCGGTCGAAGCCGACCCGATCGGCGAGAACGCGAAGCTCGGCGCCTACACGAACTGCTGCAACCTGCTCGACCTGTGCGCCGTGGCCGTCCCCGCCGGCGAGGCCGACGGCGGCCAGTTCGGCGTCACCCTCCTCGCCCCCGCCTTCCACGATGCCGTCGCCGCCGGCGTCGCGTCACTCCTCCTTGGGCACTCCGGCACACCTTCCGCCAACCCGTCGTCATTGGTAGCCCACAGGGCTACCAATGACTACGGGTTGGCGGCGGGGACGGCCACCGTCGAGCTCTTCGTCGCCGGCGCGCACCTCTCGGGGATGCCGCTCAACCACCAGCTGACCGAACGGGGGGCTCGCCTCGTCGGCGAGGCCCGGACCGCACCGCGCTACCGCCTCTACGCCCTCGACACCGAGCCGCCGAAGCCCGGGGTCGTCCGCGTCGATTCCGAGGGCGCCTCACTGCCCGGCGAGATCTGGACCCTCGCCCCCGCCGCCCTCGGCACCTTCCTCGCCGCGATCCCGCAGCCGATGGCCCTCGGCGAGGTCAAGCTGGACGACGGCCGCACCGTGGTCGGCTTCCTCTGCGAGCCGATCGCACTCGCGGCCGCCCGCGACATCACCGCGGCGGGCGGATGGCGCGCCTACCTGGCGGGAGGCTGAGGTTCAATCGGGAACCGAAAGCCTCGTCATCGGATCAGCCCTCCGCGGCTGGCTGCTTTGTGACCGCCGCGAGACGCCCGGAACGTGAGGGGTTCGGCGGGAAGTGGTCACAGGGACGGGAGGAAGTGCGGGTTTCCGTCACGGTTCCGCCCGGTTCGTCACGGGTCCACATCAGGCGGCCGGACGTCCGTGCCCTTGGGCCCCCTATGGGCGGTACAAGTGCACGGACGTCGTGGCGGTGATGTGGAAGTGGGACGGGACCGTGACCTTCCATGGGTCTTGGTCACGAACCTGGATCTTCGTCACGGAACCTGCG
>DASZUH010000100.1:0-5826 GCA_035547715.1 Solirubrobacterales bacterium | reverse complement strand
TGAACGTGCGCTCGCCCGGGGCGTGAGAACCTGGGGACATGCGCTCGTTCGCGGCCTTCGACTCCCGCCGCTACCGGACCGTCGCGCCGCGCGAGGGGTACGACCGCTGGGCGGCGACCTACGAGGAGACGGTCGAGGACGCGATGGACCTGGCGCTGCTCGAGCGGCTGGATGTCGACTGGGGCGGGATCGGCGCGGCGGCGGACCTCGGCTGTGGGACGGGACGGACCGGGAGCTGGCTGGCGGGCCATGGGGTGGGGGAGATCGACGGGGTCGACCTCTCGCCGGGGATGCTCGAGGCGGCGCGCGCCCGCGGCGTCTACCGCTCGCTCGGCGAGACCGAGGTCGCCGCCACCGGCCTCGCCGCGGCCGCCTACGACCTCGTCGTCGCCTGCCTCGTCGACGAGCACCTCGCCGACCTGGGGCCGCTCTACACCGAGGCGGCGCGGCTGCTCGCCCCCGCCGGGCGCTTCGCGCTGGTCGGCTTCCACCCGCACTTCATCATCGCCTCCGGCATGCCGACCCACTTCGACGACGCCGAGTCGGGCGGGCCGCTGGCGATCGAGACCCACGTCCACCTGCTGAGCGACCACGTCGCCGCCGGGCTCGGCACCGGGCTCACCCTCACCGCCCTCCACGAGCGCGTCGTCGACGACGAGTTCCTCGCCCTGAAGCCGAAGTGGGAGCCCTACCGCGGCCACCCGATCTCCTTCGCCTTCGTCTGGGCCGCGGCCCGATAGGCACTTCCGCCCCCCGGCCGGGCGCCGATCCGATATGAAGGCGCGGTGCCCCATCTGATCGCCTGGTGCGGATTCCTCGGGGCCTGGCTGCTCGTCGCCGGGCCGCTCGACCAAGCCGTGCGCGAGGTCGAAGACAACGAGTTCGAACACGACGCGATCACCGAGGCCGCCTCGCGGGTCGAGGAGCCGCCGCAGGTCTCGGGCTGGTGGCTCTTGTTGCCGCCGGTCTGGTGGTGGCTGCGCAAACGGCGCGAGGATCGCTACCGCCGCAGCGTCGCCGCGGAGATGGCCGACCGCGACCTGCTCGCCTTCCTCAACTTCCGCGACGTCCTCAATGCCTGGGCCTACGTCGCCGCCGGCGCCTCGCTGATCGCGGTCAAGGAGACCTGGGAGCTGCACGAGGCCTACGAGTGGCCGGAGTGGGTCTTCTGGGTGCTGGTCGTCTTCATGCTGGTCCTCTGCGTCGGCACGACGCGATTGCGCCACGAGCATCGCCAGGCACGCCCGTCGATCGAGGACTGAGATGACCTCGCGCGCCTGGGCAGACCGACTGACCGCGGTCGGGCGCGCCGTGCGCGAGGGCGACGAGGGCTCGATCGTCCGCGCGGTCGAAGAGCTCAGCCGCCGCCACCGGCTGCTCGCCCCGCTGGCGTTCGCGGTCGGCGGCGTCGCGCTGCTCTTCGGCGGCCTGCGCATCCTGTTCGGCAACTGGCGCCTGGTCGCGATCCAGGTGCCGCCGGCGATGTGGATCTGGATCGCGATGTACGACCTGCGCGCCCACCTCCTTCACGACCGCTCGCTGAACGCGGTCCGCGGCCCGATCGTGATCCCGATCATCCTCGCGATCGTCGCGATCACCGTCGCCTGCTTCTACCTCAACGCCGTCTTCGGTTTCGCGATCAGCCAGGAGGGCGACCGGCCGCGGATCCGCCCGGCGGTCGCCGAGGCGCGCCGCCACCTCACCGCGATCGCCACCTCGGGCGGCGTCGTCGGCCTCGCCCTCGGGCTGACGGTCACCGTCGTCACCCGCGCCCACCGCCCCTGGTTCTCGGTCTGCCTGAGCGTCGTGATCGGCGTGATGATGGTCGCCTACGTCGCCGTCCCGGCGCGGCTCGTCGGCGTGAAGCCCGGCGGTTCGCTCCGCGACCGTCTCTCGGCCAGCGTCGTCGGCAGCTTCCTCGGCGCCCTCGTCAGCACCCCTGCCTACGTGCTCGGACGGATCGGCCTGCTGATGATCGGCTCGCCCTTCCTCCGCTTTCCCGGCATCCTCCTCTTCCTCCTCGGCTTCACCCTGCAGGCGGGCGCGACCAGCGCGGTGAAGGCGGTCAAGATGGGGGCGAAGCTCGGCCTCAGCGAGCGAAAAGGAAATTCGAAGGAAAAGCTCGACGGAGCGACGCGGCAATGAGATGATCGCCGCCGCCGATGAACCGGAGCGACCTGGGCACGAGATTGCGGGCGTTGCGCACCGAGCGCGGCCTCTCGCTGAGCCAGCTGGAAGTGGCCACGAGCATCTCCAGCTCGTTCCTCTCGCTGGTCGAGAGCGGTAAATCCGACATCACGATCAGCCGGCTCCTGCGGCTGGCGGACTTCTACGACGTCGAGGTCGGCGACCTGGTCGAGGGCAGGCGGGTCGATCGGCGCCCGATCGAGGTCGTCCGCGAGGGCGAGGGCAGCATCGTCGCCTCGCGCGGGGAGGGCGTCACCGCGCACTTCCTCGGCCACTCGCGCTGGCAGCTGCAACCGCGGATCGCCGAGTACGACGCGGGCGGCACGATCGACGTCGGCGAGGGCGAGAACGCGGTGCGCGAGATGCTCCACCACCACGAGCTCTTCGTCTACGTGATCGCCGGCACCTTCGAGATCACCACCCACGGCGAGGACCCGGTGAAGGTCTCGCGCGGTGACTCGGTGCTGGTCCGCGACGGCGCCGATCGCGTCGCCAACACCGGGCGCGGCAAGGGCCGGCTGCTGGTCGTCGGCGTCGCCACCGGCGGCTAGGACGCCCCCGACGGCATAGGGTTAGGCGGGTGAGTTCCGCCGACCTTGCCCCGGCGGGCTCCGAGGTGGAGCCCGTCCTGCATTTCGGCCACTGGCCGGCCGTCCGCCGCTGCGCGCTGGCGCTCTACTTCGTCGGCTTCGTCGTCTGGAGCTATCACTACGGGATCCCGGTCCAGCGCGAGCTGGTGATCGCCTGGGTCTGCGGCGCGCTCGCCTGCGCCTGCCTCGGCCGCCACCCGCGGGAGATGGTGCAGCTGGTCATCGACTGGGCGCCGATGGTGATCGTGCTCGCCGCCTACGACATGACCCGCGGGGTCGCCGACAAACTCGGCATCGGCGTCCACTTCCACCCGATGATCGACTTCGACAAAGCGGTCTTCTTCGGCCAGACGCCGACCGAATGGCTGCAGCACCACCTCTACGACCCGACCCGGGTGACGGCCTGGAACGTCGGCTTCACGCTCGTCTACACGAGCTACTTCATCACCCCGTTCGCGCTCGCGGGCTGGCTCTGGGCGCGCGATCGCCCCGCCTACATCCGCTTCGCCAAGCGCCTTGTCACGCTCTCGATCGCGGGCGTCGTCACCTACATCCTGTTCCCCGCCGCGCCGCCCTGGCTGGCCGCCAACGAAGGCCTCCTGCACGACGTCCACCGGACCACCTCGGAAGGGTGGAAGATCATCGGCGTCGGCACTTCGATCCTCTTCTCCGAAGGCCAGTCGTCGGTGAACCTCGTCGCCGCGGTGCCCTCGCTGCACGCCGCCTTCACGATGCTGGTCGCGCTCAACCTGCGGCCGCTGATCCCCTGGCGCCGCGCCCGGCCGCTCGTCTTCCTCTATCCGGCGGCGATGGCGCTGACCCTGATGGCGACCGGCGAGCACTATTTCTTCGACATCGTGCTCGGCTGGACGTACGCTGGTGCGACGATGGTCGCCTGGACCGCGTGGGAACGGCGCCGCGCGGCCCGCCTCGCCGGCCTGGAGCCTGCCGCGGCCGGCACGGACTCGACCGAATTCGGCCGAGAGTCTGCCGAAACTGCATAGTTTTTCTATATTGTCTGGATGACTTCGTCCCCTCCGGACCGCGCCGCGGCGATCGACCTCGTCGCCTCCACGCTCCTCGGGCGCGCCGCCCGACTCACCCGGCTGGTGATGCGCAGCGGCGCCCACGAGATCTCCCGCACCGAGCTCGGGGTCCTCGCCACCCTCTCCGAGGGGCCGCGGCGGATCACCCAGCTGGCGACGACCGAGGCGCTCGCCCAGCCGACCGTGACCCAGCTGATCGACAAGCTCGAGGGCCGCGGTCTGGTCGCCCGCAGCCGCTCCGAGATCGACGGCCGCGTCGTCCTGGTCGCGATCACCCCCGCCGGGCTCGAGGCGCTCGAGGGGGTCCGCAGGGAGATCCGCGCCAACATGCGCGAGGCGCTCGCCGACCTTCCCGACGCCGAGCTGACCGACCTTGCCCACGCCGCCGACACGCTGGGGAGCCTGATCGAGAAGCTGTTGCCGGACGACGGATGAGCGAGGCGACGCGAGTCCGGGCGATGCCCGCCGTCCTCCTCTTCGTCGTGATGGTGACGGGGATCATCTCCTCGCTCGGCGCGCCGCTGATCCCGAGCATCAGCGCCGACCTCGGCGTCTCGCTCAGCTCCGCCCAGTGGTCGCTGACCGCGACGCTCCTGGTCGGCGTCGTCGCCTCGCCGGTGATGGGACGGCTCGGCGACGGGCCGCGGCGCCGCGAGACCCTGCTCGGCGGGCTCGCCGTGGTGATCGCGGGCAGCGTGATCGCGGCGCTGGCGCCGAGCCTGGCGCTGCTGGTCGCCGGGCGGGCGATGCAGGGGGTCGGCCTCGGGCTCGTGCCGCTCGGGATGGCGACGGCGCGCGACGAGCTGCCGGCGGAGAAGGTGGCGCCGACGATCGGCCTGCTCTCGGTCGCGGGGGCGGCCGGGGTCGGCGCCGGCTACCCGATCTCGGGCCTGCTCGCCGGGATCGACCTCGCCGCCGCCTTCTGGTTCGGCGCCGTCGTCGCGGCGATCGCCTTCGCCCTCTCCTGGCTCTTCGTCGCCTCGACCAGGGGGCGCCCGCAGGAGAGGCTCGACCTACGCGGGGCGGGCCTGCTGACGACCGGCCTCGGCGCGCTGCTGGTGGCGATCGCCGAGGGCAACGGGTGGGGCTGGTCCTCGCCGCCGACCGTCGGCCTCTTCGCCCTCGCCGTCGTCTTCCTGGCGCTCTGGGTCGCCCATCAGCTGCGCGTGCCCGACCCGCTGGTCGACCTGCGCCTCGCCCGCATCCCGGCGGTGCTGAGCGCCGACGTCTGCGCGACCGTCCTCGGCGTCGCGATGTACATGTACCTCTCGGGGGTGAGCGAGTTCGTCCAGGCGCCGAGCTCGCTCGGCTACGGCTTCGGCGCCTCGGTCGTCGTCGCCGGCCTCGCCCTCGTCCCGTTCTCGATCGTCAGCATGATCGGCGCGCGCCTCCTGCCCTTCTCGACCCGCCTGGTCGGTGCCGGCAACCTGCTCCCGGCGGGCTGCCTCGCGGTCGCCGCGGGCGGCGTCGTCTTCGCCCTCACCGACGGCCACCTCTGGGGCGCCTTCGCGATGATGGCCGTGCTCGGCCTCGGCTACGGTCTCACCTACGCCGCGATCCCCGGCATCATCGTCCGCTCGGTGCCGGAAGGCGAGACGGGCTCGGCGACCGGCTTCTACCAGGTGGTCCGCTACATCGGCTTCTCGGTCGGCAGCGCCCTGGCCGCCTCGGTCCTCGCCGGCGCAACCCCGGCCGGCAGCCGACTCCCAAACGTCTCCGGCTACCACGCCCTGACCTGGATCGGCGTGGGCATCTGCGTCCTCGCCGCGATCTCCGCCTGGGTCCTGCCGGTGCTCGGCGCCCGGGGCCGCGGCACCGAGCCCTCCGCCGCAGAGCTCCGCCGCGAGGAGGAGGAAGCCGAGCTGGCGAGCGCGGGCCTGCCGGGGGTGGGCGCGGACTGAGCTTGGGGCGGGGTGGCGGGGTGGTGGGATCCGGGCGGCCGTGGTTCGCGGCCGTTGCGGCCGTCCGAGTTGGTCCCGGGCGTCTCGTGGCGGCCCTGGCAG
>DASZUH010000099.1:0-2342 GCA_035547715.1 Solirubrobacterales bacterium | reverse complement strand
CCGCCACGAGACGCCCGGGACGCATCTCGGACGGCCGCCCCCCCCCCGAAGCGCACCCCCAACTCGGACGGCCACCCCGCCCCGAACCCTCCCTAACCCTCGCCCCGTTTCTCCACGAAGCTGTTCTGGCCGTTGGCCTCGAGGATCGCCCAGCGCACGTCCGCGATCGAGGAGATGCCTTCGAGGCGCGCCTCGGCGCCGATCTCCTCGCGGGTCAGGCGCTGCCGGCGCAGGTTGGTCATGATCAGCTCGCCGTCCTCGATCAGCACGATCGGCTCGCCGTTCAGGATTGGCCGCATCCGTTTGAAGCGGAAGCTGAGGTAGGAGAGGGCAACCGTGAGCAGGCCGATCGTCGAGATCGCCAACAGCGCCCCGGTCAGCGACTCGTCGTTCTGGGTGACGCCCTGCTGGACGAGGTCGCCGGTGACGACGAGCAGGATCAGGTCGAAGGGCTCGAGCGAGTTCAGCTCGCGCCGGCCGAGCAGGCGGGTCAGCAGGAAGACGAAGGCGAAGATGGTCGCGGCGCGGATGACGATGTCCATGGCCGCCTAGGGGAAGTCGAACTGGGTGCGGGAGATCGAGGCGACCGGCCGCGAGCCGTCGTCGAGCGAGACGCCGGCGTCGTGGGAGCCGACGTTGATCGGGTTGGCCTGGAACTGGACGTAGACGACCAGGGTGCGGCCCGCGGGCATCGGCGCGAAGCGCAACTTCAGGTTCCCCTCGGCGTCGGTGGTCGTGCCCTCGGGTTCGGGCTGGACGGTGTTGACCGTGGTCTGGTCGACCCAGCCGCGGTCGAGCACCAGCGTCGGCGCGCCGAGGTCCGCCTTGGCTTCGATCTTGAATTCGCCCTGGTAGGCGAGGCCGCCGCGGACGCGGCTCGGCGCCTTCACGCTGAGCGTCCCCGCGGCGCCTTCGGCGGTGTCGGTGGCGGCCGCCTGGCCGAAGACGTTGGCGAGGGCGGCGAGGACGAAGAGGAGGAGCAGGGAGAGGAAGCCGCGCCGGATCCAGCGCCCGGTCAGCCGCCCCTCGAAGTCGCGATGGCGGCCGAGGTCGATTTCGGCGGGCAGGTCTGCCGGCGGAACGTCGCTCACGGGACTGTGTTACCCGACACAAGCGTCTCCTACCTCGCCGCGCGCGATGATGTCCCGGTGCACCGCGTCGTCGATGCGATGAACGTGATCGGGTCCAGGCCCGACGGCTGGTGGCGCGATCGCGGCCGGGCGATCGAGCGCCTCGTCGGCCAGGTCGACCGCTGGGCCGAGGGCCGCGAGGAGCGGGTGACGGTGATGCTCGAGCGCGAGCCGCGGGAGGCGCTCGCTCCTCACCGGGTCGAGATCGCCTGGGCGACCGCAGGTGGCGCCGACGCCGCGGACCGCGAGATCCTCGCTCGACTGCCCGGATGGCTGGCCGAAGACGAGGTGGTCGTCGTCACCTCCGACCGCGACCTGGCGAGCAAAGCCCGCGCGGCCGGCGCCGAGGTTGTCCCCAGCAGGCCGTTCCGCGCCGAGCTCGAGATGTCGTGACCGCGAGGGCCGGCCGACGGGCGCCGCGGGTCCTAGGATCGGGACATGTGCAGAAACATCAGGACCCTCCACAACTTCGATCCACCGGCGACCGCCGAGGAGATCCACGCCTCGGCGCTGCAGTACGTGCGCAAGATCAGCGGCTCGACCAAGCCGTCGCAGGCGAACGCGGCGGCGTTCGAGGAGGCCGTCGCCTCGGTCGAGTCCGCGACCCGCGCGCTCCTCGACCAACTGGTCACCACGGCGCCACCCAAGAACCGCGCGGTCGAGGCGGCCAAGGCCCGCGCCCGCTCGGAACGCCGCTTCGCCGCTTGACGGTTTCCAGGGACGGCGGCGGCGCGAGCCGGCGCCCGGAGCGGAGGCGGAAGGGAAAGGGACCCGGCCGTCCCGTCCACGACCCTGGCGGGCTGTGGCCGTGGCCGGGACGGCCGAGTCTGCGGGGAGAGGACAAGGGTCCGTGCGTCCCGCGGGTAGAGATGCGCAGGATCGGCCACGAAGGCGCAGGGTCCGTGACGGCCCCCATGTTGATGGGCCGAAAACTCGCCTATATGGCGAGTTTTCGGCCCATCAACATGGCGTGGGCGCGGGACCGTGACCGGAGGGTGGAGTTCGTCGCGTCCCTGTGACGACGTCCCTGCGGGATCGCCCGTCGGTGGCCCGCGGCGCGTCGGGGCAGGACGATCCGCCCGGAGGGGCCCGGGGCGCGCGGGTTCCGTCACGAAGACCCATGGAAGGTCACGGTCCCTCCTCACCTCCTCACCTCCTCATACCTCGCCCAGGTGCGTTCGTCGCTTGTAGCCGTATATGGCTACAAGCGAC
>DASZUH010000098.1:0-6981 GCA_035547715.1 Solirubrobacterales bacterium | reverse complement strand
GTTGGCCAGGATCCCCACGTTGCCGTCGAGTTTCACGTAGGTGAGGCCCTTTTCCTTCGCCATCTG
Source organism: Solirubrobacterales bacterium (assembly GCA_035547715.1). Taxonomy (GTDB): domain Bacteria; phylum Actinomycetota; class Thermoleophilia; order Solirubrobacterales; family 70-9; genus VAYN01. Next base: position 6,915 of record DASZUH010000098.1, on the reverse strand, counting down.
CTCCTGCGGGTCGTCGACCGTGTCGGCGATCTCGGCCAGGTCCTCGTGGCGGAAGAGCGAGTTGCCGTCGATCGTCACCTTGGCGTCGAGCGCGACGACCTTGCGGTCGGTGGTGACGATCAGCGGGTTGACCTCGATCAGCGTCGCGTCCTCGGAGCGCGCCACCTCGTTCAGCTTCGCCAGCACCTCGGCGGCCTTGTCGAGCGCGTCCTCGGCCAGCCCGGCGGCCTCGACGATCGGCCGCGCCTCGGCGACGCCGAACTCCTTGGTCGGGTCGATGTGGACTTTGGTCAGGTCGGCGGGGTTCGCGGCGGCGACCGCCTCGATGTCCATCCCGCCTTTGGCGGAGACCATCGCCAGCAGCTTCTTCTCGCCGCGGTCGAGGATGATCGAGGCGTAGTACTCCTCGGCGATGTCGGAGCCGCCCTCCACCCAGACCGAGTCGACCCGGAAGGGACCCTCGCCGTGCGGCCCGGTGATGTCCATGCCGATGATGTCGGTCGCGTACTGCCGCGCCTCGTCGACGTCCTTGGCGATCTTCACGCCGCCCGCCTTCCCCCGACCGCCGATCAGCACCTGGGCCTTGATCGCGACCGGGTAGCCGATCCGCTCCGCGGCGGCCACGGCGTCCTCGACCGTCGCGGCGACCTCGCCGCTCGGGACGGCGATCCCGTGCTTGGCGAAGAGCTGCTTGCCCTGGTATTCGAGGAGGTCCATGAGAGGTTTGCCGGGAGGGGCGCGGCGCGGACCCTATCTGAATGCCATAATCCCGCGCTCTGTGAGTGGCGCGTGACCCGCATCGCACTCTGATGACTCTGCGGGGCACGCGAAACGAACGTTCATTTTTATGGCCCTGCCCTCTCTCAAAACCATCAACTGGGTGACCACCGATTGCTACGGCACCCTCATCGACTGGGAAAAAGGCATCATCGAGGCGGTCAAGAAAGAGGCTGCAAAAGACGGCTTTACGTTCGAGGAGCAGCCCTTCCTGGACCGCTTCTTCGAGGTCCAGGCGGAAGTGATGGCGGGCTCGTACGAGCTCTACGCCGAGGTGCTGCGCCGCACGATCGTCAAAGTCGCGGGCGAGTTCGGCTGGGAAATCGAGCCCTCGCGGGCCCAGTTCCTTCCCAACAGCGTCGCCTACTGGCTGCCCTTCCGCGAGGCCAACGCGGCGATGGACCGGCTCGGCAAAAAATACGAGATCGGGATCATCTCCAACATCGACGACAAACTGCTGGGGATCTCGCGGCGCCACCTGCGCACCGAACTCGACCTCGTCGTCACCGCCCAGCAGGTCCGCAGCTACAAGCCGGATCCCGTCCACTTCAAAGAGTGCGCGCGCCGCATCGGCGGCAAAAAAGGCTGGGTCCACATCGGCTCGAACTACGTGACCGACATCGCCCCGGTCCTCAAAATGAACGTGCCGGTCATCTGGGTGAATCGCCACGGCGAGAAACTCGAAGGCCGCAAAGCGCCCTCCGCGACGGTCAAAAACCTCCGCGAAGCCGCCGCCAAGCTCGGCGCGTCCTGAGCGTCTTTTAGTTTGGGAGCGCAACTCCGTCCGCCGACGGAGGTTTTTCCCCGCATGGGGCGTAATGCCCCGGTAGCTCGATGAATTTGCCTGATCTCAGAACCCAGTCCTGGCGCGGAGGCGCCCTGGCGCGCGTTTCGGCGGCGATCGTGATGGTGGCGCTCCTCCTCGGCCTCGTCATCGCGACCAGCGAGGAAGCGCGCGCGGCCAAGGCCAAAGCCTCGGAAGTCCAGAGACCGAGCTTCGTCGTCATCCAGACCGACGACGAGACGCTGGAAGAGCTCTACCAGGGCGTCCGCATGGCCAACGGCAACGAAGAATTCGCGATGCCGAACACGCTGCAACTGCTCGGCGAAAAAGGGATCACGTTCAACCGCTACTACACGCCGTACTCCCTCTGCGCGCCGTCCCGGGTCAGCCTGCTCACCGGCCGTTATGCCCACAACGACCACGTCGGCGGCAACGTCCCGCCGAACGGCGGCTGGACCGGCTTCCAGTCCCGGCTCGCCTACTCGCACAACCTGGCGACCTGGCTGCAGGGCGCGGGCTACCGCACGATCCACATCGGCAAGATCCTCAACGGATACGGCGATCCGCCCTACAGCCCCGGCACCGAAGTCCCGCCCGGCTGGAGCTCCTGGCACACGATCCTCAACTCGGACACCGACCACTACTTCTACGGCTACCTGATGAACAACAACGGGGTGGTCGAAGGGCCCTACGGCGACTCCGGCAGCTGGGAAACGCGCGAATACGGGGAAATCGACGACGCCGGCTGCCCCTACGCGCCGCTGAACGGCAAACCCTGCTTCTACGAGACCGACAAGTTCAACCAGCTGGCGGCCGAAGAACTCGCGGCGACGCCCGCCGAACAGCCCTTCTACATGCAGATCGACTACACCGCGCCGCACGGGGACTTCCGCAAACCGGCCGGCCCGCAGGCCGCGACCCGGGACTTCGGCCGTTTCTCCACCGCGCCGCTGCCCGACAACCGCGCCGAAGGCTTCAACGAGGGCAACGTCAACGACAAGCCCCGCTTCATCCGTGAAGCGCCCTACCTGAGCGCGACCGAAATCCACACCTACCGGGTCTACTACCAGCACTGCCTGGAAGCGCTGATCTCGGTCGACGAAGGGGTCAAAGAGATCCTCGACGAGCTCGGCGGCCTGCACCGGCTGAGCAGCACCTACGTCATCTTCACCTCCGACAACGGCTTCTTCTTCGGCCAGCACCGCCTCGTCGGCGGCAAGTTCCTCGCCTACGAGCCGTCGACCCACCTGCCGCTGATCATCCGCGGCCCGGGGATCAAACCCGACACCTCGACCGGCCAGCTCGCCTCGACGATCGACATCGCCCCGACCATCCTCGAACTGGCCGAAGTGGCGCCCGACAAGAGCATCGACGGCGTCTCGCTGGTGCCCTACATGAAGGAACCGAGCCTGCGCTCGCGCCGGCCGCTCCTCTTCGAGTCCTTCGTGCAGACCGACGACGTCGAACAGGACGGCCAGGCGTCGGGCGAAACGACGGCGACCGAACGGAGCGACGGCGGCAAGGCAGGCGGCAGGCTGGGCGTGAAGGGCGCGAGCGCGCGCGCCGCGACGGCGACCGCCTCACGAGCCGCCACGAACCCCGCCGCACAAGCCTCCGAGGTCGCGCCACCGAAGAACTACTACGGGATCCGGCTCGGCCCCTACAAGTACATCGAGTGGCCCGACGGCGAGAAAGAGCTCTACGACATCACCAAGGACCCGTACGAGCTCAACAACATCGTCCGCGATCCGAACTACTACCCGATCCGCGCCTTCCTCCACAAAGAACTGGAACGCCTCGAGACCTGCTCCGGGCGCACCTGCCAGGAAGTCGCCCCGAAACTCCCGCTGACGCAGAAGGAACAGCGCGAAGCCAAACGGGAAAAGGAAAAGGAACAGCGCGAACGCCAACGGGAACGCGAACAGCGCGAAGAAGAACAGCGCGAACGCGAACGCGCCCACAAACACTGACCGCCGCTGCCCCTGCGGCGGCGGCGCCACGGCGCGTCTGATGCGACGTGGCTACGAGATGGTGGCGATCACGTCGCCGGAACCGATCGCGGCTCCCTCGGCGACGTTCAGGGCGGTGACCTTGCCCGAGCGGTGGGCGGTGATCTCGTTCTCCATCTTCATCGCCTCGATCACGCAGACCAGATCGCCCTCGCTCACCTCGGCGCCCTCGGCGACCGCGACTTTGAGGATCGTGCCCTGCAGCGGCGAGGCCAGTGCCTCGCTCGAGGAGCCGGAGGAGCCACCGCCGGCTCGTTCACGTTTCGGCGGTTTGCGACCGCCCGCGGCCGGCACCGCGGCGGCACCCGCCACCGCCTCGCCGATCACCTTGACGTCGAAGAGCCTGCCCGAGACCTCGACCTTGTAGTCGCGGGTGACGATCGGGGTGCCCTCCGCCGAGGGCTCCGGTGCCGGCGCCTCGTCGGGGGCCGTCGACTTGAGCCACTCCGCGTCCTCCATCAGGTCGCGGCAGGTCTCGCCCTTGGCCCACTGCTCGGTGCGCAGGATCGCCTTGTGGAAGGGGATCAGGGTGGTCAGGCCGCCGGAGTCGTATTCGTCCAGCGCCCGCAGCATGCGGCGCGTCGCCTTCTCGCGGTCGACGTCCCAGACGATGAGCTTGGCCACCATCGGGTCGTACATCGGGCTGACCTCGCCGCCGCCCTCGACCCCTGAGTCGACGCGCACGCCGGGGCCGGACGGCTCGCGGTAGGAAGGCCCGATCGGCCCCGGGGCCGGGGCGAATTTCTTCGCCGCGTTCTCGGCGTTGATCCGGCACTCGATCGACCAGCCGCGCAGGTCGACCTCGTCCTGGGAGACCGAGAGCGGCTCGCCCGCGGCGACCAGGATCTGCTCGCGGACGATGTCGAGGCCGCTGATCATCTCGGTCACGCAGTGCTCGACCTGGACGCGGGTGTTCATCTCGAGGAAGAAGTACTCGTCGCCGACCTGCATGCCCTCGATCGTGCCCGCGCCGCGGTAGCCGACGGCGGCGGCCGCGTCGGTGGCGATCTTGCCGATCCGCGTGCGCATCTCCTCGTCGACGTGGGGGCCCGGCGCCTCCTCGATCACCTTCTGGTGACGGCGCTGGATCGAGCAGTCACGCTCGCCGAGGTGGATCACGTTGCCGTGCGAATCGGCCAGGACCTGGACCTCGACGTGGCGCGGATCCTCGAGGTAGCGCTCGATGTAGACGCGCGAGTCGCCGAAGAATTTCTCGCCTTCGCGGGCCGATCCTTCGAAGGCCTCCTGCAGGTCGGCCGGGGTCATCGCGACGCGGAAGCCCTTGCCGCCACCGCCGCCCGCCGCCTTGCAGGCGACCGGGTAGCCGGCCTCCTCGGCCTGCGCGCGGGCGGCCTCGAGGTCGGGCGCCACCTCGGTCGAGCCGGGGACGATCGGCACCCCGGCCTCGGCCATGATCTCGCGGGCGCGGGTCTTCGACCCCATCGCTTCGATCGCCTCCGGCGGCGGCCCGATCCAGGTGATCCCGAACTCGGCGCAGGCGCGTGCCATGTCGGCGTTCTCGGCCAGGAAGCCGTAGCCGGGGTGGATCGCCTCGGCGCCGGCCTCCCTGGCGACCTCGATGATCTTGTTGATGTTCAGGTAGCTCTCCGCCGGGACGGCGGGGCCGAGCAGGAAGGCCTCGTCGGCCTCGCGCACGTGCGGCGCGTCGCGATCGATCTCCGAGTACACGGCGACCGAGCCGATCCCCATCTCACGCAGCGTGCGCGCGACGCGGATCGCGATCTCTCCCCGGTTGGCGATCAGGACCTTGCTGAACATCCGGCGGCGCAGTCTATTTATCGGGGCGACGGCACGTAGCTAGGCTGCGCCGATGACCCTGATCGAGCTGCAAAGCCACTCCACCCACTCCGATGGCCAGCTGGCGCCGAAGGACGTGGTCGCCGAAGCGGCCAGGGCCGGCGTCACGACTCTCGCCCTCACCGACCACGACGCGGTGGCCGGGGTGCCGGAGGCCGAAGGGGCGGGACGGGAGCTGGGGATCGAGATCGTGCCCGCGGTGGAGATGAGCTGCGTGCACGAGTACGCCGAAGACCTCCACATCTGCGGCTACTGGGTCGACCTGGAGAAGATCGAGCCGGCCTGCGAGCGGGCCCAGGACGAGCGCCGCTCCCGCGCGGGGGAGATCGTCGAGAACCTGCGCGGCCTCGGCTTCGACCTCACCCTCGACGACGCGATCCGCGAGGCGGGCGGCGCCGACTCGATCGGCCGTCCCCACATCGCCCGCGCCGCCGGCGCGACCGGCGACCTCGGCCCCTTCTTCGAGGAGTACCTCGTGCCCGGCGCGAAAGCCTTCGTCCCCCGCCGCTGGCCGAATGCCGAGCAGGCGATCGCGCTGATCCGCGAGGCGGGCGGCGTCGCCGTCATCGCCCATCCCTACTGGGACATCTCCGACCCGCAGGAGGTCGACGACCTGATCCGCTCCCTCGGCGCCGACGGCATCGAGACCTTCTACCCCACCCACACCGAAGCGCAGACGAGGCACCTGCTCGCGCTATGCGACGAGCTCGACCTGATCCCGACCGCGTCCTCCGACTACCACGGCCCGACCCACAAGACCTTCGCCCGGTTCGGCGCCTACGAGACCTACGGCCTCGGCGAGCCGCAGGTGCCGGCGAAGCCGTAGGCGGTCGGGCGTCCGGGGGTGGGGTGGGGTTCGGGGCGCCGCAAGCCGGCGCCCGGGGCCAGCGGCCGTCCGAGGTGCGTCCGGCCGTGCCCTCCCCGGCCCAGGCAGGTTGTGGCCGTGGCCGGGACGGCCGGGTCCGTGGGGAGAGGGGGCCGAGGGTCCGGACGGGCGCGCGGGGCTGTGACGAAGGCGCATGATCCGTCAGGAAGACCCACGGAAGGTCACGGTCCCTCCCCACCTCCTCATGCATCGCCCGGGTACGTTCGTCGCTTGTACGCCCATGGTGGTCAAGCGACGAACGCACCCTCCCGACCTAGGACGAAGGTGACGGAAGGCATGAGGAACCGTGACGGCCCGTCCGGGAAGGCCCGGAGGTGCGGCTGTCGTCACGAAGACGCCCGGAACGTCACGTTCCGTCCCGTCCTCTTCGACGATCCCGGCCACGCGGTCGACCTCACCCACCCATGGCGCCGGTCAGGTCGACCGCGCCCTCCCGTGGGCGGGTCCAGGTGACGGAAGCCATGAGGAACCGTGACGAACCGGGCGGGACCGTGACGGGAGTCCGCACTTCGTCCCGTCCCTGTGCACCCTTCCCCGCCGAACCCCCAACGTCCCGGGCGTCTCAGTGACGGCGAGCGCACCTCCGGACCTTCCCGGGCCGGCGGTCGGGGTCCGAGGCCCTTCCGGTCGTGGGGGGGGGG
>DASZUH010000097.1:0-2020 GCA_035547715.1 Solirubrobacterales bacterium | reverse complement strand
GTCGCTTGTTCGGGTATGCCGAACAAGCGACGATCGGAGGACGGGCCGCCGGCCACCGACGCCCGGTCCGTCACGGATCCTCATGGGTTCCGTCACGTGGATCCCGGCCGCGAGGCCTCCGTTCGCCGTTTGTACCCCTCTGCGGTACAAGCCGCGAACGGAGGCCCCGGACGTATGGGAAGGACGGGACGGACCGTCGCGTTCCATGGATCTTCGTCACGGGATCCTCGCCTTCGTGGCGGATCATGCGCTCCTTCCTGGCGACACGCGCACGTCCCCCCGGCGCACGTCACGAACCCTTCCCTCTCCCCACGGACCCGGCCGTCCCGGCCACGGCCACAACCTGCCAGGGCCGTGGACGGGACGGCCGGGCGCAACTCGGACGGCCGCCAACCCCGGGCGCCGGCTTCAGGCGCCCCCAGGCAAGCCCGCACCCCCGCCACCGCCCCGCCCCTCCGCCGCCGGGATACATTTGCGGCGTGACTCGTCGCGTTCAGCCGTCAACCTGCATGCGGCGTCCGGGAGATGACTGAGGTCGATCCGTTCGGGCGCGGGCGGATCCGCCGTTTGTTCGGACTTGATCGGAGCGGTCCGAAACCGCGGCAGACGCGGACCGGTGAGCCGCTCCATCCGTGGACGATCCCCAACGCGGTCGGCTACCTGCGGCTCGCGGGGATCCCCGTCTTCCTCATCCTCGCCTACTCCTCCGGCGATGGCCGCTCGGCCGCGGCGGCGACGGTCTTCTGGCTGATCGCCGCCGGCGACTACGTCGACGGCTTCCTCGCCCGCGCCACCGGCCAGTACAGCCGCATGGGCGCCCTGATGGACCCCTTCATCGATCGGCTCACGGTGATCTCGGGCGCGGTCGTCTGCTGGAGCTTCGAGCTGCTGCCGCGCTGGGCGCTGGTCGTCCTGGCGCTGCGGGAGATCGCGATGCTCGTCCTCGGCGAGTACGGCCTCAGGCACGGCGTCGACATCGCGATCAACTGGCCCGGTCGGATCGGCGTCTTCTGGGTCATGGCCGGGATCTTCTTCGCCATGGTCTTCGCCGGCTGGGTGCCGGTCGCGTTCTTCTTCTTCGGCCTCGGGATGGCGCTGCTGGCGACCGTCCTCTACGCGCGTGACGGCATCCGCGGGGTCCGCGCCGCCAAGCGGGCAGCCTGAGGCGGTACCTGAGGGTTCCGCCGAACCTTGCTCCGCACGGCCCGCTGCAGCCTCAAGAAACCTTCAACCTACGGTTGAACCTTTTGCTCGGTGGATCTATACTGCGCTCCCCGCACCGGCGGAGTCGGCGCAACTCACCCCTTAAGGAGCACGATGGAGGACACCTTTCCCGATCTCGGTTCCCTCAGCGACAAGGAGCTGAAGGACCTGATCGACAACCTCACGGCGGAGGAGAACGAGATCTCCTACAAGCGGCGCGTCCTGCACGGGAAAATCGACATCCTCCGTGCCGAGCTCGTCAATCGCCTGCGCCAGAAACGCGAGCGGGGCGACTCGCTCATCTCGGGCGACGACGTCGAGCAGCTGACCAACATCCTCGCGGGCAAGGCCCAGGGCGAGGACCCCGCCGCCTAGGTCCGCCGAGGAGCCCGCGATGGCCGCCGTCCACTGTCCCGAGTGCGGGTTCGCCAACCCCGAGGGCGCGAACTACTGCCAGAAATGCGGCGCCTACCTGGGCGGCCCGGCGGAGAGCGGCGAGGACCCGACGACGATGACCTACCGGGTCGACGAGACCGGCGACATGCAACCGGTCGACATCGACGAGGTGGTCGAGGAGTCGGGCGCGGCGCTGGTGATCCGCGCAGGCGGCGGCCGCGCGGGCGAGAGCTTCTCGATCGACGACGACCGCACCTCGATCGGCCGCAGCCCCGACGCCGGCGTCTTCCTCGACGACGTCACCGTCTCGCGCAACCACGCGCTGCTGGTGCGGCGCCGCGACGGCTTCTACATCGACGATCTCGGTTCGCTCAACGGCACCTACGTGAACCGCCGGCGGATCGAGTCGCACCGGCTCGCC
>DASZUH010000096.1:0-6136 GCA_035547715.1 Solirubrobacterales bacterium | reverse complement strand
AAGGGTTCGTGACGTGCGCCGGGGGGACGCGCGCGTGTCGTGGGGAAGGAGCGCGTGATTCGCCACGAAGGCGCAGGTTCCGTGACGAAGATCCAGGTTCGTGACCAAGACCCATGGAAGGGCACGGTCCCGTCCCACTTCCACATCACCGCCACGACGTCCGTGCACTTGTACCGCCCATAGGGGGCACAAGTGCACGGACGTCCGGCCGCCTGATGTGGACCCGTGACGTTCCTCGCGGAACCGTGACGGAAACCCGCACCTCCTCCCGTCCCTGTGACCGCTTCCCCACGGAACCCTCCCGGGACCAACTCGGACGGCCGCCACGGACCACAGCCCACCACCCGCGAGATCTAGTCGACCTCGACCGAGAAGTGGCCGTGGGCGAGGCGATCCTCCTCGAAGGCCATCGTCACCCGGACCTCGGTCGGGTCCATCTCCGCCCCCTTATATAGAGCGACGCCCGCGACCCAGGCGGGGCCGATCGTGGGCGGCTCGACCCAGGCGGCGCTGAGGCCGAGCGCGCGCATCGGCTCGAGCGCGGCGAGCAGCGAGCGCCGATCCTCCCAGCGCTCGCCGCGATCGGTGCCGTAGACGAGGACGCGCGCCGCGCACATCGCCTCCACCGTCTCGAGGTCGCAGGCGGCGAAGGCCGCCAGGAGCCGCGTCGCCCGCGCCCCGAGGTCGCTCACGCGACGAGCGCCTCGACCCCGCGGAAGTCGAGGTCGAAGCCCCAGTGGCGCGGCCCCATCACCTCGAGGCCGCCGTCGTTGTCGAACTGGTCGCGCCGACGGCGACCGACGACGGCGATCTCCTGGCCCTTCTCCAGGTAGGTGTTGACCAGCGGCTCGGCGGTCTCGGGATCGCAGAACTCGATCAGGTCCGGGCTCGCCGCCCAGGCGACGCCGTCGAGCCAGGTCACGTGGTTCTCGTTGCGGAACCAGACTTTCAGCGCGTGCCCGGCGAACTCGCCGGTGCCCGCCAGCGTGTGGGTCCCCTCCATGTAGCCGTTGTTGACCCAGTCGCGCTCGCTGACCGCGCCGCGGAAGAGGACCCAGCCGTCGAGCGCCGCCGCGGCGGCGGCCACCGGGTCCTCGCCCGCCTCACGCGCCAACCGGATCGCCCGGCCCAGCGCGAGGCACTCGCTCATCGTCCCGGGCACGGCGATCTCCCGCGCCCGACGCGCGGGCAGCGCCGCGAAGGCGCAGGCGATCAGCCCCAGCGAGGAGAGCGCCGCCTGCTTGGCGATCCGCTCGATCCAGCCGAGCGAGGGCGAGGCGGAGATCAGGATCTCGTTGCCGAAGTGGTCGACCATCGCGAACGGCAGCACCTTCTCGCCGTGCATCGCGAGGCCGGTCGAGGGCAGCTCCGGGATCGCCCGGCCGGCGTAGTCGGCGTCGGCCAGGGGCACGCCGGAAGCGGCCGCGGCGCCAAGGATCGCGCCCGCGTTGATGCCGCCGATCTCCACCGAGATGAAGCCGCCGAGGTCGACGCCGAGGTGCGCGGTCAGCATCTCCGCCGCGTTGACGAAGGGCCGCTCGAACTTCGGCCCGCCGCCGAGGGCGAGCGCGCGGTCGGTCGGGTCGTCGAAGCTCTCCGGCGCGATCGAGCCGCTGTAGCAGCAGCAGACCAGCACGTCGTCGTCGTCGAACTCCTCCAGCGACCGCCAGCCGATCGCGCGGCCCGCGGCGACGTCGGCGAGCAGGTGCTCGCGCTCGATGACCGGCTCGCCGCCGCCCGAGGCGCTCATGAAATTGGCGCCGCGGAGGAAGTCCTCGACGTCGACCTCGGTGGTTATCTGACTCATCGTTGCCTTTCTTGTCGGGCCGGCTCAGCCGACCTCTTCGGGGAGCTCGTACCAGCGCTTGCGCTCGCCGACCCGGGCGCGCAGCTTCCAGCCGCGGCTCTTCGGCGCCGCCTCGAAGGCGTCGCGCAGCTCGCCCGCGCGGTCGGCGACGTCCGGTTCGAGCCGGGCAAGGCTCGCCAGCGTGCCGGTCAGGGTGCGCCAGAGTCCCCAGTCGGAGCCGACCAGATCGGCGAGGTAATCGACGTCGACGTGGTCGCCGGGGCCGCGGCCGAGCTCGTGCTCGCGCAGCAGCGCGGCGGCGTCGCGGGCGTCCTTCTCGTTCAGCTCGACGATCTGCAGCTTGGTCGCCAGCAGGTCGGCGACCGGCAGCGTCCGCGCCTCCACCCCGACCCGGTCGCGGAGGTCGATCGTGTGGCACATCTCGAAGACGTCGACGAAGACGTCGAGCTTGCCGCGCGGCCCCTGGAAGATCATCCGGCGGTCGCCGTGCATCGCGTTGAAGCGGGCGTCGGGCTCGTAGCCGCGGCCTTCCAGCGCCGCGGTCAGGTCGCCCGCCGAGCGCCTGGTCGTGACCGCGTCGAGGTCGGCCAGCTCGCGGTAGGGGCCGGCGGCGATCGACTGCGGACAGTGCAGGAAGATCGCCGCGCCGCCGAGCAGGCTCAGCTCGATCCCGGCCGCCGCGGTCGCGTCGGTGAGCGCGATGCTCTCCTCGTAGAGCGCGAGGCTCATGCCGGCGGCGCCTCGTAGCCGAAGGCGCGCCCGTGGCCGAGCCCGGTGCGGCGGTAGATGTCGGCGGCCATCTCGGCCCACTTCCAGCAGGCGACGCCGGGGTCGAGCAGCGGCACCGGCAGCTCGGCCGCGGCGCGCTCGCGGAGCGTCGCCGGGACGAGCTCGGAGAAGAGGACGAGCTCGGCACCGTCCTCGACCGCCTGCAGGCTCTGCTCGATCGCCCGGCGGTCGAGCCCGGCGGGGTCCTCGAACATCTCCGGGATCGACATCTCCAGCGAGCGGAAGGAGGCGATCCGCCGCTCGATCCCGACCGTGATCGCGTTGTCGCGCATCTTCGGGATCCACTTGCGCCGGCCGACCAGGATCGAGAAGCGGTGGCCGAGGCTGCAGGCGAAGAGCATGCTCGCCTCGGCCATGCCGACGACGGGTAGGTCCAGTGCCTCGCGCAGCTCGCGCAGGCCGCCGTCGTAGAAGCAGCCGATCACCGCGGCGTCGAAGCCGTCGGCCTGGGCCTCGCGCATCAGCTCCAGCATCGGCGCGAAGACCGCGTGCTCGTGCAGGTGGTACTCGAGGTGGGTCGGCATGCCGGCCTCGAGGCTGCGGACGACGAGCTCGTGCCCGGGCGAGCGCACCCGCTCCACCACCGCGACCGTTTCGGCGTCGAAGGCGTCGGTGCCGACCGGGTTCACCCAGAGGATCCGCCCCATCGTCAGTTGCCGTCCCCGGCGGCCACTAGCCCTGCACGATCTGCCAGGTGCGCACGCCGCGCTCCGGCTCGAGATCGAGGATCGCACCGCGCAGGATGCCGTCGCCGTAGTCGGAGCCCGGGTTGACGCAGATCGTGGTGCCGATCTTTTCGTTCCCCGGCGACTCGTGGACGTGGCCGTGGAGGCCGAGCAGCGGCTGGTGGCGTTCGATCGACTCGCGCACCGCGCGCGAGCCGACGCCGATCATCACCGGCCCGCCCGCGTCGGTCACCGGCCGCAGCTCCTCGTCGAGCTTGGTCGCCTGGTCGAGGTGCGACTCGAGCGGCGGGCAGTGCAGGTTGAAGACCGCCTTCGAGGGATCGCTCAGCTGCGCCGCCTGCGCCTCGATCTTCGCCGCCAGCTCCTCCTCGCTCAGCTCGCGCGGCGTGTGCCAGGGGGTCGGGGTCGAGAAGCCGACCGAGATCATCTCGTAGCCGCCGGGCAACTCGACCGGGCCGTCCTCGGCGTAGGCGGCCACGCCCGAGGTGCGCAGGATGTCGGCGAAGTCCGGCGTGTCGTCGTTGCCGAGCATCGTCGTCACCGCGACCTGGCGGTCGCCGATCCGCTCGTCGATCAGCGCCACCCAGCGCTCGAGGCTTTCGCGGATCGCCTGGTCGAAGATCCGCGACAGTTCCTCGGGCCGCTGCAGCAGCGCCTCTTCCTCGGCGCCGAGGAGGACGTCGTAGCGCCCCATCATCCGCACCTGCGCGCGCAGCTTCTCCAGCTCCTCCTCGTCGCGGGCGTGGACGACCTCGCCGTGGATCTCGGCCCGGTAGCCCTCCGGCTCGGCGACGAACGGCACCAGGACCTTGCCGGTGACGTCGCCGCCGAGGACGAGGACGCGGGCGTCGTAGACCTCGGCGGCGTTGAGCCATTTGCGGAAGCAAGTCTCGGAGCCGTGCACGTCGGTGGCGAAGAAGATCCGCGTGCGCTCACCACCGGAGCGCCTGCGGCCGAACAGCGCCATTCCTACTCGGGCGGGAGCTGCCGGAAGGCGAGCCCGAGATCGACGCCGCGACGACGGTTGATCAGGTAGGAGACCGGATAGATGAGGATGCCGATCACGGCGATGATGATCATCGTCCGCACGCCGGAGCCTTCGTTGGCCCCGAGCGCGTCCTGCGTCGCCAGCGAGATGAAGAAGAAGATGTAGAGGACGAGCGCGCCGATCCCGACCACGGTCAGCGCCGGCAGGCCGAAGATCTTGCGGTTGATCGCGCTCCCTTCGTACATCGCCTTGCGGCTGAACGGGAAGACGATGCCCGCGATCGCCACCACGATGAAGGTGAGGAGCTCGCCCATGCCCGCGGTGTAGAGCAGCGAGAGGAAGTTGCTCGAGCCCCAGACGATCAGCGCCAGGTAGATCAGCCCGACGATCAGGACGATCACGGTGGCGATCAGCGGCGAGCGCGTGCGCGGGTTCACCTCGCTGACCGCTTCCGGCAGGATCCGGTCGAACGACCAGGCGAAGAGCGAGCGCGTCGTGATCAGGAAGGTGACCGGGAGCGCGACGAAGTAGGCGATCACGACCGAGAGGTTGAGGACGATGATCACCGGGGTCGAGCTGGTCAGCATCGAGACGTAGAAGAAGAAGCCGGACGGCGCGCCGAAGACGTAGTGCTTGTCTTCCATGTAGTTGAGGTAGGTCGCCGAGCCGAGGAAGTTGTTGCCGAAGGTGCGCGAGGCGAGCAGCATCAGGATCGCGGTGACGACGCCGGAGGCGATCAGCGCCCACATCATCGAGCGGGCGCCGCTCGATTTCGGCGAGCGGACCTCGCTGCCGGCGTAGGAGGAGACGATCGCGTAGCCGAAGGAGGCGAAGGCGAGCGGCAGCGCGAGCAGGGTGTTGCCGAGGTCGAAGTGCGAGCTGCCGGCGTAGCCGCCGGCCTTGGCGGCGGCGATCATGCCGTGGTAGTTGCCGCCGAAGTTGGCGACGGCGCCTTCGAAGTCCCCGCGGCCGTTGAAGAGCAGCAGGACGATCGAGATCGCGACGCAGAGGAGCGAGAGCCAGAAGAGGACCTGCTGGATGCTGAGCATGCGGCGCAGGCTGGTGGTCATCATCGCGGCGCAGAGGATCAGGGCGCCGGCGCCGATGCCGAACTGCCAGCCCTTGCTTTCGGCCAGCGTCGCGCCCCATTCGGTGAAGGTCGCACTGTGGGCGGCGACCCCGATCGAGACGAATGCCGTCCCCAGCGCCGAGGGCGCCAGGAGGTAGGCGAAGTAGGCGATCACCAGCACGTACCAGGCGACGATGTTGAAGTTGGCGGCGAAGCCGAGCCATGGGTTGAGGGTGCGGCTGACGAAGACGTAATCGCCGCCGGAGCGCGGCATGACCGCCATGAAGAGGCTGTAGAGCATCACCGGCAGGACGCAGACGCCGACGCAGATGACCGTCACCCAGAACGGGTTCGCTCCCGGGAAGGCGTACGGCGCCTGGGTGGCGACGAAGACCGCCAGCGGGATCGAGACGAAGGAGATGTTGAGGATCGCGTTGGAGAGCGGCGAGATGTCGCGGACCAGGCCGGAGGACTGGCGCGTGTAGAGGCCGCTGCTGATGGACGAGGCTGATGCGGTCGTGGCGTCGGTGGCAGACAAGATCGCTCCGCAGGGTTCGGGGCCCAAAGGCCTTTGCGCTTCGCGGCATCCTCGCAAAGGGCTTTGCGCGCTGTCAATGTCCATTCGTACAAACGGGGTTGGACTGCGGGCTAAGGGGGCTGGGTGGGGGTTCGGGGGTAGGGTGGCCGTCCGAGGTCGGGGTGCGCTTCGCGGCCGTGGCGGCCGTCCGAGGTGCGTCCCGGGCGTCTCGTGGCGACCCGTGGCCGTGGCGGCCGTCCGAGTTGCGTCCCGGGCGTCT
>DASZUH010000095.1:0-15928 GCA_035547715.1 Solirubrobacterales bacterium | reverse complement strand
CTCGTGGCGGTCACAACCTGCCGGGGCCGCCACGAGACGCCCGGGACCACCTCGGACGGCCGCAGCGGCCGCGAGTCGCCCCCGAACGCCCGGGACGCAACTCGGACGGCCGCCGCGAACAGCCACCCCGGCCCAGACATCACCCCACCCCGCCCCCGGCGCCGGCGCCGGCTATCTACCCTCCAACACTCTGCACCCCAGCGCGGTAGGCTGACGAGCGCTATGTCGCCCTCCCGCCGCATCGACCCGGAGCCGTCGGCGAGCGCCTGGCTGGTGCGGCTCGAGGCCGGTGAGGTCAGCTCGCGCGAGCTGGTCGAGCGGACGTTGCGGCGGATCGAGGCGGCCGACGCGGAGCTGAACGCGGTCACCGCGTTCTATCCGGAGCGGGCGCTGGCGGCGGCCGACGAGGCGGACCGGGCGCGGGCCGCGGGCGGGGACGGGGCGCTCCTCGGGCTGCCGGTGACGGTCAAGGACACGCTCGACGTCGAGGGCTGGCCGACCACGGCGGGCGTCGTCGCGGCGCGCGGGCGGATCGCCGCGAGCGACAGCTCTGTGGCGGCGCGCCTGCGCGAGGCGGGCGCGATCGTCGTCGCCAAGACCAACGTGCCCGAGTGCTCCTCCGACGCCGAGACCGACAACGCCCTCTTCGGCCGCACCGACAACCCGCACGATCGGGCGCGGACGCCGGGCGGGTCGAGCGGCGGCGAGGCGGCGCTGATGGGAGCCGACGCCTCGCTGGTCGGGATCGGCGTCGACGGCGGCTGCTCGATCCGGCTGCCGAGCCATTACTGCGGCGGGGTCGGGCTGCGGCCGACGGCGGGGCGGGTCCCCGAGACCGGCCTCTGGCCCTCGACCCGGGCGACCGGGATGTTCGACCTCAGCTGCGTCGGGCCGATGGGCCGCCACGTCGAGGACCTCGAGCTGCTGCTCGGCGTGATCGCCGGCGCCGACGGCATCGACCCACTGGCGCCGCCGGTCCCGGTGCCGAGCCTCGGCCCGAGCGCCGCGCCGCTCCGCGTCGCCTTCTACGTCGACGATCCGCTCACCGTGCCGACCGCGGCGACCGTCGCGGCCGTGAAGCGGGCCGCCGCGGCCATCGGCGAAGCGCGCGAGATGGATGCGACGGCCGGCGACGGCGCGGCGCTCGGCTGGGCCGGCGGCAGCGTCGAGCAGATCGCGCCGCCCCCGGCGACCGACGCCAACGACGTCGTCTTCGGCGCGATCGGGGCCGATGGCGGCGCCCACATCAAGGCGGTCGCCGGCGACGGCCCGCACACGCCCCGCTTCCAGGACTTCCTCGACAACGCGCTGCCGAGCGAGGTCCCGAGTGCGGTCGACTTCGAGGCCCAGATGCGCCGCCTCTTCGACCTCCGCGCCGCGATCCGCGCCCACCTCGCCCCCTACGACATCGTCGTCTGCCCGGTCGCCCCCGGCCCCGCGCCGCTCCACAACCAGGCCCCCGCCGAAGGCGAGGGCGCCAAGGCCGACGGCTACAGCTGGCTCAACTACGCCTCGACCTACAGCGTCGCCGGCCTCCCGGTCGCCGTCGTCCCGGCAGGCGAAGAATCGGGCCTGCCGCTGGGCGTCCAGATCGTCGCCGCCCCCTTCCGCGACGACCTGGCCCTCGCCGCCGCCCGCCGCGTCGAGGCGTCCCTCGGCGGCTTCCGCCCCTCGCCCCTCCAGCCGTAGCGCCCCCGGGCGCGGTCGACCTGACCGGCGCCCCCGGGGACGGCGCCGCTCGGGAGGTCAGGCGGGGTGGCGGAGGCGGGGGCAGGTGCGGTAGCGGGGATCGTGCTCGGTGTCCCAGAGGTCGTCGAGGATGTCGACGACGCGCTCGCGGCCCCAGCGGCGCTCCCACTCGGCCGGGCCGCAGGGATGGTTCAGGCCGACGACCATCGCGCGCTCGAGGTCGGCCGGGGTGGCGATGCCGGCGGCGAGGGCGAAGGCGGCCTCGTTGACCAGGTTGGCGACGACGCGGTCGAGGATCGTGGCGGCGTGGTCCGCGGAGGCGCCGGGGCGGGAGCGCCAGGAGTCGTCCTCGTCGTAGAAGCCGCCGCCGGTCTTGCGGCCGAGCCGCCCCGCCGCGACCTGGGCGACCTGGATCGGACTCGGCCGCCAGCGCGGCTCGCCGTAGGACTGCTCCCACATCGACCTCGTCACCGCGAGGGAGACGTCGACGCCGACCGTGTCCATCAGCTCGAAGGGGCCGAGCGGGAAGCCGCCGCGCTCGACGCAGGCGCGATCGATCTCCCACGGCTCGGCGAAGCCGTCCTCGACCATCCGCAGCGACTCCATGTAGTAGGGGCGCGCGCAGCGGTTGACGAGGAAGCCCGGACCGTCGAGGACGTCGACGACCTGCTTGCCGAGCCGCTCCCCGAGCATCCGCGCCCGGCCGAGGGCGCCGCGGTCGGTGCGCGGCGTGGCGATCAGCTCGACCAGCGGCATCGCCGTCGGCGGGTTGAAGAAGTGGAGGCCGAGCAGGCGCTCCGGCGCGCCGCAGCGCCGGGCGAGGATGCCGATCGAGATCGAGGAGGTGTTGGAGGCGAGGATCGGCTCGCCGGGCAGCGCCGCCAGGGCCCCGAGCAGCTCGACCTTGAGGTCGACGATCTCGGGCACGGCCTCGACCACCAGCTCGACCCCGGCGAGGTCCTCGACCGCGCCGATGGGACGCAGCCGCGCCAGCACCGCGGCGGCGTCGACCTCGGCCATCCGCCCGCGCTCGACCGCGCGGCCGAGCGAGCCCTCGACCCGCGCGATCCCCGCCGCGAGCGCCTCCTCGTCGGCATCGAGGAGCCGCGTCTCGATCCCGGCGACGGCGCAGAGCTGGGCGATCCCCGCCCCCATCGCGCCCGCGCCGAGGACGCCGACCCGCTCGACCTCGCCGGGCACCGGCGGCTCCTCGGCGACCTCGATCTCCCGGATCGGCGGAACCTCGCTCACGGCCTCACCGGCACCGCGTCGATGTCGTGCTCGAGCCGCCCCTTGATCAGGTGCATCTCGGTCTTGTAGACGTGGGCGCCGCGCTCCCAGGCCGCGTCGGTCGCCTTCGCGGTCCGCCAGCTGGTCAGGGTGATGACGCAGGTGCCGGGGTCGCGCCCGAGCTCCTCGCCGCCGCGCACCCGCGCCGAGTTGACCTTCGGCATCGCGTCGCGGTCGGGGCCGACCCGGTAGTCGACGATCAAGAGCTCCGGGTGCGGTTCCGGCCGCACGTAGAGGGTCGAACCGTCCCACAGCGAGGTGCCGCTGAAGAGGCCGTCGCCGAGGTCGACCCGGTCCCAGCTGCCGAGCGTCCAGTAGGTCTGCATCTTCCCCGAGGCCATGAACTCGAAGGCGGTGCGGGCGTCGACCCCGACCTCGATCGAGGCGGTGTGGGCAAGTGGATCGACGTACATCAGGCCTCCTCCCCCGGGCCGAGCTCCTCGCGGAGCAGCTCCATCCCGGTCGACGCCTTCGGGTAGCCGACGTAGACGGCCAGCAGCGCGACCAGCTCGTCGAGCTCCGCGCGGGTGACGCCGTTCTGCGGCGCCCAGCGCAGGTGGCCGCGCAGCCGCGCGTCGACGCCGCCCTGGGTGATCAGGCTGGCGATCACGATCAGGCTGCGGTCGCGGCGCGAGAGCGCGTTGTCGCGCCAGGTCGTCGCGGCGGAGTGCTGCGCCTCCGCGGCCATGTGCTCGCCGAGCATCCCCGCCATGAACGGGATCACCTCCTCCTCGGGGATGCCGAACTGGTCGGCGTAGGCGGCGATGCCCTCGGCGCGGCGCCTCGAATCGTGGTCGTCTTGCTCTGTCATCGAGTTCCTCTCCGGCCCCGCGCGCTCAGCGCATGTGGAGGCCGCCGTTGACGTCGATCGTCGTGCCGGTGATGAAGGCGGCGCGGTCGGAGGCGAGGAAGGCGACGGTCGCGGCGACCTCCTCGGGGCGGCCGGCGCGGCCGACCGGGACCTGCGCGGCGATCGCCTCCCGGCGGGCGGCCGGCAGCGTGTCGAAGATCGGCCCCTCGATCACCGCCGGGGCGACCGCGTTGACGGTGACGCCGGAGCCCGCCAGCTCGGCGGCGACGATCTTGGTGAGGACGATGATCCCCGCCTTCGAGGCGGCATAGTGGGCGCCGCCGTTGATCCCGCCCTGCTGGCCGGCGAGCGAGGTGAGGTTGACGATCCGCCCCCGGCCCGCCTCGCGCATCACCGCGCCGGCGGCGCGGCAGCCGGCGAAGACGCCGCGCAGGTTGACCGCCATCACCTCGTCCCACTCGTCGGGCTCGATCTCCCAGAAGGAGCGGGCGACGCTGCGGGCGGCGTTGTTGACGAGCACGTCGAGGCGGCCGGCGCGGGCGGTGAAGTCGGCGACCAGCTCCTCGAAGGCGGCCCAGTCGCCGACGTCGAGGGTCGCGCCCTCGGCCGCGGCGCCGGCCTCGCGGATCCGCGACGCGGCGGCCGCGGCGGCGTCGCCGTCGACGTCGGCGAGAAGGACGCGGGCGCCGCGGGCGGCGAGCTCGACCGCGATCGCCTCGCCGATGCCCCGACCGGCGCCGGTGACGATCGCGCTGCGCCCGTCGAGGCGCTCGGCGTCGCTCATCGCGCTCCCATCATCGCGCCTTGCGCCCGGGCAGCCGCGCGGCGATCTTCCTGCCGACGCTCTCCTTCAACAGCCCGGTGGCGACGATCCGCCCGGAGGCGGCGTTCAGGCCGGGGCCGGGAAAGGTGGCGGCGCCGACGAGGTGGAGGCCGTCGACCGGGGTCGCGTGGGAGCCGTAGCCGGGGAGCGGGCGCCAGAAGTAGGTCTGGCCGAGCTCGCAGTCGCCCGCGTAGATGTCGCCGCCGACCAGGTTCGGGTTGCGGCGCTCGATCTCGACCGGGTTGAGCGCGACCACCTTGCCGCGCGCCTTCGCCAGGTTCTCGACGTGCGGCTCCAGCTTCCCGAGCACCCGCTCAACATACGCCACGGTCAGCTCCTCGCTCCACGCGCCGCCCGAGACCTCGATCTCCCCGGCGGCGTCGCCGCGTACCTGTCGCGGCACCTCCTGCAGCTGGATCCAGATCAGGCCCCTGCCGGCGGGGACGCGGCTCGGGTCGACGCGGGCGGGCTGGCCGATCACCACGGTCGGCGAGGCGGGCAGGTACCCGGCGGCGGCCTGGGCGCAGGCGAGGGTGACGTCGGCGGGCCGGTCGGCGAGGTGGACGATCGGCGTGTCGTCGAGGCGCGAATCGCGCCAGCGCAGCGGTTCGGCGAGGGCGACGTGGATCTGCATCCCGCTGCGGCGGCCGTAGCGGTAGGCCTTGCCGGCGGCGATCGCGGCGGCGGGCGCGTCGCCCGGTTCGAGCAGGCGGCCGTAGAGCTGGGTCGGGGTGACGCCGGCGATCACCGCGCGGCGGGCGGCGATCTCCTCGCCCCCGGCGACGACGCCGACGGCGCGGTCGCCGCGGACGATGATCCGCTCGACCTCCACCCCGGTCCGCACCGTGCCGCCGTGGGCGGCGATCAGCCCTTCGAAGGCCCCGACGAAGTTGGCCGAGCCGCCCTTCACCACCGGCAGGCCGAAGCCGTGCAGGGTGGCGGCGATCGCCAGCGTCTGGAAGCCGCCGCCCGCGGCGTCCGGGGCGAGGCCGGTGTGCAGCGACCAGGGCGCGTAGAGCTTGCCCACCGCTTCGCCCTCGAAGCGGTCGAACCAGGTTTGGGCGGAGGAGACGAGGCCGCTGCCGAGCTCCAGCGTCGGCCGGTGGCCGAGCGTCCGCCGCAGCCGCAGGGCCAGTTTCGCGGCGGCGAGCGAGTGGAGCTCGGTGCCGAGCAGCTCGCCGAGGACCGGGATCGACTCGCCGAAGCTCGCCAGCTCGGCGTCGTAGGTCGCGCGGTCGGCGGCGCCGAGGCCCTCCAGGGTGGCGGCCGGGTCGCGCCGCGCCAGCAGCACCTCGCCCTCGGAGTCGACCGCGGCGGTCGTCGCGTCCGGGGTGTCGACGTACTCGAGGCCGTGCGCCGCCAGCTCGTCGCCGAGCTCGGCGAAGGCGGCGGAGATGTGGAAGAGCGGGTGCCAGCAGGAGAACGTGTCGTGGCGGAAGCCGGGCTCGGTCAGCTCCTCGGTGGCGACGGCGCCGCCCGCGGCGTCGTTTCGCTCCAGCACCTCGACCTCCCAGCCGGCCCGGGCCAGGTAGGCGGCGGCGACCAACCCGTTGTGCCCACTGCCGACGACGATTGCATCGACGCTCCGGCTCATCGTCGCAAAAGTCTACATAGGTGCATGCTGAGGTGTCTACTAGTATGTCGGCGATGGGAGCCCTGCCGGAGAGCGAGCGCGAACGCCGCCGGGATGCACTTCAGCAGTTGATCGCGGCCGAGGGCCTCGACGCGCTCGTGCTCGCCGCCAACGACTATCGCGGCCACAAGGGCACGCTGCGCTGGGTCGGTGACTTCAACCTCGCCCATCGCCACGGCTACGCGCTCGCCGCGCCCGGTCGCGACCCCGCGCTGCTGCTGCCGGAGAACCTGGCGCTGCAGCCGCTCGGCGAGTGGCCGATCGAGGTCGCCTACGCGCGCAACCTCGGCAGCGGGCTGGCGGCGGCGCTGGCCGAGCTGTCGCCGGGGCGGATCGGCGTCGTCGGCCTGGGGCAGGTGATGAAGGTCGAGGACTACCTCGCGGTCCGCGCCGCGCTGCCGGAGGCCGAGATCGTCGACGCGACGATGGCCTTCGAGCGGGTCCGCGCGGCCAAGGTCCCGGTCGAGCTGGAGGGCGCGCGCGAGGCGACGCGGATCGCCGAGGCCGCCTTCGCCCGCCTGCTCGAAGTCGCCGGCGCCGGCGTCGGCGAGCGCCAGATCGGCGCCGAGGTCACCCGCGTCGCGCTCGCCGAGGGCGGCGAGGACCCGCTCTTCCTCACCATGTACGGGCGCGAGCGCGCCGACGGCACGGTCGGCGGCCACTTCGGCATCCCCGTCGACCGCGTCCTCCGCCGCGGCGACATCCACACCTTCTCCTTCGAGCTGACCGGCCCGCTCGGCTACTGGATGGAGCTCTCCCGGATGGTCGTCATCGGCCCGCCCGACGAGCTCGCGACGCGGCTCAACGCCTCGGTCGCCGCGGGTCTGCGGGCGGGCGGCGACGCCCTCGCCGCCGGCGCCCTCCCGGGCGCCGCCCAAGCCGCGATCGAGGCGGCCGCCGCCGAATACGACACCCGCTGCGCCTACTGGTCGGGCCACGGCATCGGCCAGGACGTGATCGAGGAGCCCTGGGTCGGCCTCGACGTCGTCCAGGACCGCGACGCCCCGCCCCCCGAGCCCCTCGCCGCCGACATGGTCCTCTCCCTCCACCCCTTCGTCATCGACAACGACGATCGGGGCATCGGCTACATGGCCGACACCTTCATCGTCGGCGACGGCGGAGCGAAGCCGATCTCGTCCCTCTCCCGCGACCTCTACGAAGTCGACTGACCTCCTGGTATACCGGGGTATACTCAGGCCATGGCAAAGGTCATGGTCTCCCTTCCCGACGAGCTTCTGGCCGAGGTGGACGCCGAGGCGAACCGCAGCGGCACGACCCGCAGCGCCGTGATGCGGGACTTCGCTGATGCCGCGTTGCGTCGCCGGCGCCAAGGTCGAGCCGCGGCAATGCGCTCACTGCTGAGCGAACTGACTCCCCACGGTGGCCGCAGCGCCGATCAGGTCAAGGACACTCGGCCGGGGCCGTGACGACCCTGCTGTTGGACGCGAGCGCCCTGCTCGCCGCCTTCGATCCCGACGACCCGAACCACGACGCGGCCCAGGCCCTTCTCGAAGACGACGAGACCGCTCTCGCGACCCTCGACCTCGCCCGCTTCGAGGTGGCCAACGTGGCCGTGCGCGCCTGGCGCTCACCCGAGTCGGTAAGGCCGCTCCTTTCCGCCATCGAGCAGCTGGCCGATGACGGCGGGGTCGTGACCTCCACCGCTGCCCTCCTTTCCCACGCCGCCGAGATCGCCGAGCGCCATTCGATCTCTGTCTATGACGCCGCTTACGCCGCCGCCGCGCTCTCCGGGGGCCACCAACTGATCAGCTGCGACCAACGCGACCTCGTCTCTCGTGAGCTCGCCATGCTACCCGCGGACGCGAGCGACGAAGGCTCGCGCCAGAGGTGACCCCCGACTCCGATAGCGGCATTTCGCGAGACAGATTGGAGCCGGAGGCTCTCCTCTATGGCTTCATGCGCTCGATCGGCCGGTTCACGAGAGGCGGGCTCAGCGGCGAGACGCTCATGGACCTCGATGAGGACGATGACCTCGACCGCCAAGTCTTCGTCATCGAGTGGTCGAATGCAGTTTTCGAGGCTCTCAATTGGTCGGTGACCCTGGATGAGCGGCTCCGTCACGACTCCAAAGGGCAGGACTGGACGGTCGGCATCGAGGGCGGAAGCGTGATCCGAGCGCTGCGGTTCGCCCGCAACTCCGTGCATCACGATTGGTCGGCGGCGCTCGACATGGGATTGGCTCCGGGCGAGTTTCTCGCGCCCCATTCGACGGTCTTCGACATCACTTGGGTCGGTGAGCTGACCGCGGAGCGCCCCGACCGAAGAGGCGCAAGCGCTTACGCCGAGGCGCTCGCCGGGCGCAACGTTGGTGAGACGCTTCTTGCCGCGGGCAAAGTCTGCGAGGAAGGCGTCAAGGCACTGCGCGCCGCAAACGCCCCGCCTCGGGAAGTGGACAGAGAGACCAAGGCCATGGTGCTCTATCACTGCGTCTACCCCGAGGAGAACTTCGAGCAGGCGGCGCGAGAACTCTTCGATCTCGTAGCGCACACGAACGAGTTCTTCCCGAACGCGAAACGATCGCTCTACCTGGACATCGAAGGCCACCGAACGCCCGCCGACGCCTTCGATGCGGACATGTTCGAGCTACAAAAAGACTTCCTGCTCGGCTTCATGATGCCGTTCTTGGTCGAGCTTCATGCCCCACTGATTCACGTGAAGAATCCCAAACCTCAGCGAGGGGACCTGCCGGACGAGCTCCTCATCTACACGGAGGAGGAAGCCCGAGACCCGGGAATCGAAGTCGAAGCCCCTTAGGCGCCCGACGCGGCGCTGTTCAGGATCGCCGCGGCCTCGAGGTCGGCCAGCTCGGCCTTGAGCTTGGCGCCGCTTTCGTCGGCCAGGGCGGCGTCGTGCAGCTCGGCCAGGCGGGGGCCGGCGTCGGCGGTGCCCTCGAGGGTGTCGGCGGCCCGCATCAGCAGGGCGAAGCTCTCGCCGCCGTGCTCGTAGGTCGAGCCGTAACCCTTGAGGACGTGTTGGAGCTTGACGATCTCGATCGCCAGGGCCCGGTCGGTCGGGGCGACCGCCAGGGCACGGTTCATCCAGCGGTCGATCGCCTCCTGCTCGCGGACGAAGCGGACCGAGCGGGGGCGCAGGGGGCGCACCCGGGCGAGGATCCCGAGCAGCGCCTGGCCGGTGACCGAGCTGGTGTTGAGGACCATGCCCTTGTGGGTCGTCGCGTGGACGAGCTTGCGGAAGGCCGGCGAGCGCGAGAGCGGGTGGCCGAGCCAGGTCGGCAGCGTGTCGACGATCTCGTCGATCTGCGGATGGAGGTACTCGCGCACCTCGAAGAGCTGCTCGTCGCGGATTTTCGCTTCGTCGCGGATCCGCGCCATGCGGCCCTGGCGCAGCTTCTGCTGGGCGACCTGGATCGTGTCCTGGTAGGCCATCCAGAGGGCGACGTGGCGGGCCGCCTCGCGGGTCAGCTCGGCCTCGCCGTCCGGGTCGGTGTCGGCCGCGGCGAAGCGCTTGACCCGCTCCAGGTAGCGCGCCGCGTAGGCCTTGTCCTGGAAGACCGCGGTGCGGACGAGGCCGTGGAGGGCCATCGAGCGGCTCGCCGGCGGCAGGTCGCGCACCTCCTCGGCGAGGTCGGCGAGCGCCGGGCCGACCAGCGAGGCCGGGTTCGTCGCGGCAATCTCGTTGCGTTCGCGCTCCTGCCTCGACTTGCGTTCCTCGGGGAGGCGCGAGTGGGCCGGGCCGTCGTCGTCGTTCGAGTCGAGCGTGGCGGCGGTGCCGCCGGGGACGATCGAGAGCTCGATCGGCTCCGAGTTGATCGCGAAGGGATCGGCGACCGGCCCGGCGGCGAGCGCCTCGGCCTGGGCGGCGGCGTTGGCGGCGTCCTCGCCCTGGCTCTGGGCGGCGGCGTACCCCGCGGCGAACGCCGCCAGCGAGGCCTCGACCCCGCGCCCGGAGACCTTGATCGACTCTTCGTAGGCCTCGCGGGTGAAGGGCAGCGCCTCGGAGCCCGCCAGGGCGCCGAGCAGCGAGGAGCTGATCACGCTGCCGACCTCCTCGGCGAGCGCCATGAAGTCGTCGGCGACGAGGCGCTTCGACGCCGCCCGCGCCCCCGCCAGCAGTTTCTCGTCGTCGACCCGCCCGTCGGAGAGCGCGATCTTCTCGTCGATCGAGTAGACGCGGTTGGTCGAGGTGATCAAGGTCGTGCGGTCGGCGGTGGAGAAGCCGCGCTGCACCGCGCGCCCGCTCTCCATCAGCTCCGAGGCGATCACCACGTCGACCTCGCCCGGGGTCGGGAAGATGCTCATCACCGGGGTCTCGCGCACCTTCGGCCGTTCGTCTTTCGACGACGACGCGGCCGGCGGCAGCATCTCCAGGTAGTAGACGGTCGCGCCGGTCCGCTGGGCGACGCCCGCCACCGAGGTCGTCTGCGCCTCGAAGCCCGCCGCCTCGGCGGTGGCGACGATCCAGTCGGCGAGCACGCCGCCGCCCTCACCGCCGAGGGCGAGGATCGCGACGCTGAGCGGGCGCCGGCCCTCGGTCCAGCTCGCCATCAGGCCGCCGCAGCCTCGAAGCGGGCGGCGCGCCGCTCGATCCCGCGCGCGGCGAGCTTGGTGAAGCGCCTGCGGACCTTGGCCAGGATCTCGTCTTTGCGGTTCGGGTTCTGGATCACGTCGGTGCGGTAGAAGGACGGGCAGAGCGCCGCCGTGTGGGCGTTGGTCCCGCAGACGCCGCAGCCGACGCAGCTGTTCAGCACCGTCGCCACCGGGTCGGTCCGCATCGGGTCCGGATTCGGCGCGATCGAGAGCGACGGGCAGCCGGAGATGCGGATGCAGGCGTGGTCGCCGGTGCAGGTCTCGGGGTCGACGCCGAAGCGCTCGCGCACCACCCGCTTGCCCTCTTTCAGCGCCTTGCGCACTTCCGGTTTGACCCGGCGCTGGCGGTTCAGTTGGCACTCGCTCTGCATCACGAGGACCTTGGGGCCCTTCTCCTCGGTGGTGAAGGCCTCCATGAAGGCGTCCTTGACGTCGCCGACCTGGAAGGTGTCGTCGATCGTCTTCGCCCATTCGACCCCGACCCCGCGGGCCGCCTTCTCGATCGGGTGCTGGGTCGAGCGGTCGGGCTTTTCGGCGTGCGAGGAGAGGATGTCCTGGCCGCCGGTGGCCGCCGCGTAATCGTTGTCGACGACCACTAGCACCTGGTCGTTCTCGTTGAAGACGGCGTTGCCGACGCCGCTGGTGAGGCCGTTGTGCCAGAAGCCGCCGTCGCCCATCACCGCGACCGTGCGACGGTCGGCGTCCTTCGAGTTGAGCGCCGCGGCGCCAGCCGAGCCGAGCCCGTACCCCATCGTCGTCGCGCCGAGGTCGAAGGGCGCGTTGATCGCGAAGAGGTGGCAGCCGATGTCGGCGCTGACGTGGTGCTGCCCGGTCTCCCGCTCGGCCAGCTTCAACCCGCTGAAGATCGGCCGCTCCGGGCAGCCGGTGCAGAGGCCCGGCGGGCGCGGCAGCACGGCCTCGGCGGCGACCGGCGAGGCGAACGGGCTGGCCGGGTCGGCGTCGTCGAGGAGCAGCGCGGGCTCGCGGGTGATCAGGTCGGGCTGGTAGCGACGCAGGAAGGCGGCGATCCCACGGGTCATCGCGGTCGAGGTGTACTCGCCGGCGACCGGCAGCATGTCCTTGCCGTGCAGGGCGACGTCGGAGCCGGCGCGGCGGAGGATCGCGTTGAGGTTCTGCTCGATGTAGTCGGGCTGCCCCTCCTCGACCAGCAGCACGGCGCGCTTGTCCTTGACGAAGTCGAGGATCTCGTCGTCGACGACCGGGTAGGTCACGTTCATCACGTAGAGCGGCACGTCGGCGCGGCCGAAGGCGTCGGAGCAGCCGAGCAGCTCGAGCGAGCGGTTCAGGGTGTTGTAGAGGCCGCCCTGGAGGATGATCCCGATGTCGCCGGCGTCGGGCGAGATCACCTCGTTGAGGCCGCGCTCCTTGATGAACTCGACCGCGGCGGGCCAGCGCTCGTTCACCTTCTCCTGCTCGTGGAGGAAGCTCGACGGCGGCAGGACGATGCGGCTGACGTCGCGCCTGGGGTCCTCGATCGCGTCCTTGACCGTGACCGGCGGGCGCTTGTTGTCCTTGGCGACGAAGCCGCCGTGGAGGTGGCAGGAGCGGAGGCGGAGGTCGAGCATCACCGGCGTGTTGCTGGCCTCGGAGAGTTCGAAGCCGGCTTCGACCGCGTCGACGATCGCCTGCACGTTCGGGCGCGGGTCGAGCAGCCACATCTGCGACTTCATCGCGAAGGAGTGCGAGCGCTCCTGCATGATGCTCGAGCCCTCGCCGTAGTCCTCGCCGAGGATCACCAGGGCACCGCCCTTGACCCCGCCGCTGGCGAGGTTGGCGAGCGCGTCGGAGGCGACGTTGAGGCCGACCGTCGACTTGAAGGTGACCGCGCCCCGCATCGGGTAGTGGACGGACGCCGCCAGCATCGCCGCGGCGGTCGCCTCGGAGGCGCTGTTCTCGAAGTAGACGTCGAGCTCCTCGAGGATCTCGCGCGCGTCGCCGAGCACGTCCATGAGGTGGGAGATCGGCGCGCCCTGGTAGCCGCCGACGTAGGCGACGCCGGACTGCAACAGGGCCTTGGTCACCGCGAGGATGCCCTCGACGTGGAGCGTCGTCCCCTCGCCGTTGCGCAGCAGCTCGACCTCTTTGGCGAAGGACCGCTCAGCCATGTCTACCTCTCCTTCGTTGCGACTTCATCGTGCCAGGAGGAAGCGAAACTATACACCCCACGCCACTGGATAGCAGACTATCCAGTGGTACAGAAAAAGCCTCCGGCCCGTGCTCCATCCGTCTAATCGTAGCCACGATCGGCAGCGGGTACGAGAACGATCGGCATATGTCCCCGCTCCCCTGTTGACTAGTATGGGCGCGGATGAAGGGCGAAGACGTCTACATAGTGGAGGCGGTGCGCACGCCGGTCGGGCGCGGGCACGCGGAGAAAGGGATCTTCCGGGACGTGCACCCGGCGGTGCTGCTAGGGCGGACGTTCGTCGAGCTGCTCGGGCGCGCCGGGGTCGACTCGGGCCGCGTCGACAACGCGATCGCGGGCTGCGTCTACCAGATCGGCGAGCAGTCGACGGGGATCACGCGGAACGCCTGGCTCGGGCGCGGGCTGGCCGAGGAGACCGGCGCGATCACGGTCGACATCCGTTGCGGCTCCGGCCAGGAGGCGACCCACTTCGGCGCGCTGCGGATCGCCGCCGGGATCGACGACCTGGTCGTCACCGGCGGGGTCGAGAGCATGTCCCGGGTCGGCTTCGGTGCGAACGAGGCGCAGCAGGAGGAGTTCGGCCGCGGCCACGACGAGGAGCTGCTGAAGCGCTACGAGCTGCTGCCGCAGGGCCTGGCGGCGGAGCTGATCGCCGAGCGCTGGGGAGTGACGCGGGAGGCGAACGACGAGTTCGCGGCGCTGTCGCAGCAGCGCGCCGAGGCGGCGAGCGCGGCGGGGGCCTTCCGGCGCGAGATCATCGACTTCGAGGTCGACGGCGAGGTGCACTCGGTCGACCAGGGCATCCGCCCGGGGACGACGGCGGAGAAGCTGGCGGCGCTGAAGCCAGCCTTCAAGGAGGGCGGGACGCTGACCGGCGGCAACTCCTCGCAGATCTCCGACGGGGCGGCGGCACTGCTGCTGGCGAACGGGGCGACCGCCCAGGAGCTGGGGCTGACGCCGCGGGCGCGGATCGTCGACGAGGTGACGCTCGGCGTCGACCCGATCACGATGCTGACCGGGCCGATCCCGGCGACCCGCGAGATCCTCGCCCGCAACGGGATGACGATCGGCGACCTCGACGCGATCGAGATCAACGAGGCGTTCGCCTCGGTCGTCCTCGCCTGGGAGCGCGAGCACTCCCCCGACATGGCCAGGGTCAACCCGCGCGGCGGCGCGATCGCCCTCGGCCATCCGCTCGGCTCGACCGGCGCCCGCCTCCTCACCACCCTGCTGCACGAGCTCGAGGACACCGATGGTGAGCTCGGCCTGGTGACGATGTGCTGCGCGGGCGGCCTCGGCACCGCGACGCTGATCCAGCGCGTATGAGCGCGGGCATCGGGGCGGAGCTCGCCGCGATGCCGCCCCTCGACGCGGGCGCGATGCGCCGCGACGTCGAGCGCCTGGCGGCGCTCGGGCCGCGCTTCGCCGGGACCGCGGGCGAGGAGCGCGGGCGCGAGTTCGTGCGCGGGGCGCTCGCGGCGGCGCTCTCGGGCGCGGTCCGCGGAGAGCCCTTCGAGCACCTCGCCTACCGCCCGGGCGATTCGACCTGCCAGGTGGTCGGCTCCGACCTCGACCTGCCCTGCGCGGGCCTGCAGAGCACCGCGGCGGGGGTCATCGAAGCCGAGGCGATCTACGTCGGCGGCGGCGACGAAGAGACGATCGCGGCGCTCGGGCGCCGGGCGGAGCGCACCGGGGCGGGTGATCGCGGCGCGGCGGCAGGCGGGCGGGCCAGCGCGGCCGGCGCGGGCGACGGAACGGCAGGCGCGGGCGACGGGGCGGCCGGGGCGGGCGACGTCCTCGTCGACCGCATCGCCATCGTCCGCTCCGGCGTGCCGATGACGGTCGTGCCGGCGCTGGCCGCGGCCGGCGCCGCCGGGATCGTCGTGATCGGCGGCGCGCCCGACGGACTCGTCAACCACTTCACCGCCGCCTTCTACCCCCCGCCCCTGGCGCCGCCCTGGGCGGGCCGGGTGCTGCCGGTGCCCGGCCTCACCGTCGAGGCCGCCGCGGGAGAGCGCCTGCTCGCCCTGATGTCGGCCGGACCGACGCGGCTGCGCCTCGAGCACCGCGCCGCCTACGAGACCGCGACCTCGGCCAACGTCGTCGCCGAGATCCCCGGCACCGACCCGCGCGCGCCTCGGATCGTCGTCGGCGCCCACTACGACACCCAGCTCGAGAGCCCCGGCGCCGCCGACAACGCCACCGGCGTCGCCGCCCTCCTGGCGATCGCCCGCGCCTGGGCGGGCTTGCGGCCGCGGCAGACGATCGAGCTCGTCGCCTTCGGCGTCGAGGAGCCGGCGGCCTGGGGCGCGTCGCATTTCGTCGCGAGCCGCGGACCGGGGTCGATCGCGGCGATGGTCAACCTCGACGCGCTCGGACCGCCCCTGGACGCGACCCGCACCATCATCGCCGACCCCCGCCTGGCCGGCTTCGCCGCCGCGTCGGCCGAGGCGACCGGCTGGAGCATCGAGCAACGACTCGACGCCCGCGACTTCCCCTACGCCGACCACGCCCCCTTCGTCGCCGTCGGCATCCCGGCCTGCTGGATCTGGCGCCATCCCCCTCCCCACCCCTACTACCACTCCGCCGGCGACACCCCCCGCCGGGTCGACTTCACCCGCCTGGCCGAGGACGCCACCGCAGGCGCCTTCACCGCCTTCCGCCTCTCCGCCCCCAACCTCCCCGACTGACCCGACCGCCCCCGACCGCCCCCGACCGCGGTCGACCCTACCCACCCCCGCACAACCGCGGTCGACCCTACCCACCCATACCGCCGCCCAGGTCGACCGCGCCGAGGAGAACGCCGGTTAGGTCGACCACGCAGCCGGGTTGGGACTCGTGGGTTGGGACTCGGGGCTCGGGGCTCGGCCTGAGCCGTTTGAAGCTGTCGCCCGAGGGAGGCGGCCGTCCGAGTTGCGCCCGGCCGTCCCGTCCACGGCCCTGGCAG
>DASZUH010000094.1:0-13759 GCA_035547715.1 Solirubrobacterales bacterium | reverse complement strand
GACCCCCGGCGAACGTGACCGAAGGTATGAGGATCCGTGACGAACCGGGCGGGACCGTGACGGAAGCGGGGAGTTCCTCCCGTTCCCGTGACCTTCCCCGGGAACCACGCCCGTCGTCAGCCGGCGGCCCCTCCTCCGGCTGTCGCTTGTTGCGCCATGCGGAACAAGCGACAGGCGGAGGGCGTCGGCGCAGGTCTCGTGACGAAGACGCATGGAAGGTCACGCTTCCTCCCGCCTTCCTCCGCGACCCCGGCCGCGTGGTCGACCTAACCCACCCATGGCGCCGGTTAGGTCGACCGCGCCCCCCGGGCGCCCCTGTCCGGGTGACGGAGCCCATGAGGAACCGTGACGAACCGGGCGGGACCGTGACGGGAGCCCGCAATTCCTCCCGTCCCTGTGCCCCTTCCCACGGACCCCTCACGTCCCGGGCGTCTCGTGGCAAGCGGGCAACCTGCCGGGGCCGCCACGAGACGCCCGGGACGCACCTCGGACGGCCACCCCGCGTGAAACCCGACCTCCTAAGCTGCCGCGCCCGTCGCTCGGCGCAGCGCAAGCGTCAGCGCCAGCTCATCGCCGTAGTCGGCGTCGCCGCGGCACCAACGCTCCAGTTGGGCCAGGGTCTCGGTGGCGAGGCGGAGCTTGGCGAGATCCGTGTTGTGGAGGCGGGCGACGAGGAGCTTCGCGGCGTAGGGATGCATTTTCAGCGAACCTTCGACCTCGCGGGGCGGGATGCCCTCCTCCAGCATCGCCGCGGCGGCGCAGGCGGCGCGCAGGCGGGACGAGAGCCCGTAGATCAGGCCGGTGACGTTCTCGCCCTGCTCGATCAGTTGCTCGCCGACCCGCAACGCGGTGCGGGCGTCGCCCTCGATCACGGCGTCGGAGAGGGTCCAGACGGCGGCTTCGGAGGTGTCGGCGATCATCTCCTCGAGGTCGGCCGC
This sequence comes from Solirubrobacterales bacterium, assembly GCA_035547715.1. Classification (GTDB taxonomy): domain Bacteria; phylum Actinomycetota; class Thermoleophilia; order Solirubrobacterales; family 70-9; genus VAYN01. Next base: position 12,821 of record DASZUH010000094.1, on the reverse strand, counting down.
GGTGACCTGGTGGGAGTCTCCGGCCCAGAGCGCGAGGCGCTCGAGCTCGTTGTGGAGGCGGAGCGGCTCGGCTCCCATGCGTTCGACCAGGAGGCGGGCGGCGGCGGGCTCCAGCTTGAAGCCGAGGCGCTGGGCGTCGCCGACGAGGACGCGGGGCAGGTCACGCGCTTTCGGCGCTTCGAAGTTGTGGATCTCGCCCTTGGCCGCTTTGACCGCTTTCAGCAGTTTGGCCGGGGCTTTCGCGCGCGCGATCAGGACCAGGGTGAGGTCCGGCGGCAGCTCGCCGCCGATCGCCTCGGCGACCGCCGCCTGCTGTTTGTCGCGCCATTTCTCGACCCCGTCGGCGAGCAGGTAGCGGCGCGTGCCCATCAGCGACATCGCCGGGATCGCCGCCACGAGCGCCTCGTGGTCGGGCGCGCCGCGCCCCTCGCTCGGCTCGAAGACCTCGAGCGCCCCGTCTCCCCCCTCCCGTTCGGCGCGGGCGCGGAGGCGCTGCCGCGTCGCCTCGATTTTCGCCCCGTCGGTGCCGGAGATCAGGTAGAGCGGGCGCATCTCGTCGGGCACGGAATCAGTCTACGGAGAAGGTCCGGCGGCGGACGTCGATCTCGACCGTCCCGTCGAGGTCGGTCCGCAGGGTCGGCACGCGGTGCGCGGCAAGGGTCGCGAGCGTGCCGGGGGTCGGGTGGCCGTAGGGGTTGTGGGCGCCGACCGAGATGACGGCGAGGCGCGGCCTGATCCGGTCGAGCAGCGCGCCGAGCCCGGCGTCGTCGGAGCCGTGGTGGGCAACCTTGAGCACGTCGATCGGCCCCGGGTCGAGCGGCGTCGATTCGGCCTCGGCGTCGGCGGTCAGGAGCATCGTGAAGCGGTGCCAGCGGGCGACGATGACGAGCGCCAGCTCGTTGGGGTCGGTCTCGGGCGGCGCTTCGGCGAGGCGCTCGGGCGGCGGCCAGATGACTTCGAGACGAAGCGGGCCGGAGCGCAAGGTGGTACCCGCGGCGACCCGGTCGGGCGCAGCGCCGTCGCCACGGGCCCGGTCGAGGAATTCACGGTCGAGGCGCCCGTAGACGAGCCGGGAGATCGGGACGCGGCCCAGCGCTTCGGCGATCCCGGCGGCGTGATCGGACTGGTCGTGGGTGACGACCGCAGCCCCGAGCCGGTCGACTCCCTCCTCATGCAGCTTGGCGACGAGTTCGTCCCCCGGCGGCCCGCCGTCGACCAGCACCGCCGGCGCGCTCCGCGGTTGCAGGAGGATCGCGTCGCCCTGGCCGACGTCGAGGACCTCGATCCGCAGCCCCGGGACGGGTCCGGGCGTCGCGCTCGGGCCTCGGGTCCGAGAAGCGACGATGGCGACCGCGATCCCCAACGCGAGCGCGACGACAGCCGGCCATCGCCACGAGCGCGGTCGACCTGGCGCCCGGACCGTGCGAGGTGGTCGTCCTTTGGCGCGCCCATCGGGCCCTGGGTCGACCGCACCCGGCGCGCCGGGCCTCAGGCCGACCGGGGAGGAGGCGCGGGCGGCGGCGAGACGCCGGGCGCGGGCGAGCCACGTGGCCGCGACGAGGGACACCGCCATCGCGGCGTACGTCGCCGACATCGCGACGAGGCCGAGGTGGACGTGGAGGACGGCCCAGGTCGGGCGCCCGCACCAGGCGGCGACCTGGGCGATGTAGGCGAGCAGGAGAGCGTCGAGGCCGTTCAGGGGCGCGAGCGGGACGCCGGGGATCTGGGCCAGTCCCGCGGAGACCATCCCCAGCCACATCGCCGGCGCCACCGCCGGCAGGGCGAGGACGTTGGCGGCGAGGCTCGTGAGCGAGAGTTCTTCGAAGACGTGGGCGATCAGCGGCGCGGTGGCGAGGGTCGCGGCGACGGTCACCGCGACGCCCTCCGCGAGAGCGCGGCGCCAGGGCCCGCGGCCGCGCCCGAGCCGCGCGAGCACCCACTCGCGGATCGGGGACGCGAGAAGGAGGATCCCGAGCACGGCGGCGAAGCTGAGCTGCCAGCCGACGTCGCCGGCGACGCCCGGGTCGATCGCGAGCGTCACCACTGCGGCCAGGCCCAGGGCATAGAGGCGCGACGTCCGCCGGCCCCGGAGCGTCGCCAGAAGGCCGACGGCGCCCATCACCCCGGCCCGCTGGATCGAGGGGCCCGAACCGGCGAGCGGGACGTAGACGGCGATCAGGCCGAGCGTCCAGAGGAGGCGCTCGCGCAGCGGGACGCCGAACATCGCCAACACCGGCATCGCGAGGAGCGCCAGCAGGGTCACGTTCTCGCCGCTCACCGCGGTCAGGTGGCTCAACCCGGCGCGGACGAAGTCTTCCCGCGTCCCCTGGTCGAGTTCGGCGTCGTCGCCGAGGACGAAGCCGCGGGCGAGCGCCGCCTCGCGCGGCGGCATCCCCTCCCCCAACCCGGCCTCCGCCCGTTCGCGGATCTCCCCGGTGCGTGCCAGCGCGAGCGCCACGACCAGGCCGATCCCGATCGCCACCGCCACTGAGATCCGCGACGGGCGCATCGCTCAGGGCTGCAGCCGTTCGCGCAGCGCTTCCATCGTCGCCGGCCCGATCCCGGAGATCTGGTCGAGCTGGTCGACCGACGACAGGCCGCCGTGTTCTTCGCGGAACTTGATGATGTCTTCGGCCGTCACCGGACCGATGCCGTCGATCGTGTCGAGTTCGGCGGCGGTGGCGGTCGAGAGGCTGATCGGGCCTTCTTCCTCACCGCCCGCGGCGGCAGCCGGTGCGCCTTCCTCGGGAACGACCACCTGTTGCCCGTCGGCCAGGCGGGCGGCGAGGTTGAGGGAGTCGAGCTCCGCCTTCCCGGTGGGGCCACCCGCCCGCTTCACCGCTTCCTCCACACGGCTCCCCGCGGGCAACCGGTAGACACCCGGCTCCCGGACCGCGCCGGTCACGTCGACGACGACGTCGCCTCCCCCACCTTCGACGGCGAAGCTCGATTCGGATCCGTCGGCCTCGGCGCCGGTGTAGTCGCCGGAGTAGCCGGAGTAGGACGACTGGCCGCCCTCCCCGCGCACCGCCCGCGCGCCGATGAAGAGCAGTGCGACCGCGATCGCCCCCCACACCACCACCTGCGTTCGACTCAGCTCCGGCATCCGGGCAAGCCAACCGGGAAAAGGCGCACGCGTGGTGCGCAGAAAGCAAAAAGAGAGCTACGAAAGCGTCACCGCTCCGTCGCGACTAGTAGTCGTCCTCGTCGTCGTAACCCGCGACCTCGGCCAGCTGGTCGCTGTAGAGCTCTTCGGCCGCCACCGGCGGCGACTGGATCGAGAGGCAGGCGAAGTCGACGTCACCGTCGTTGCGGACCGAGTGCTCGGTCGCGGGCGGGACCAGGATCAGATCGCCCTCCGAGACCGCCTGGGTATCGCCGGCGACCGACATCGTCCCGGTCCCCCGCACCACCACGTAGGCCTGCTCGGCTTCTTCGTGGGAGCGCAGGCGCTGCTCGGCCCCGGCGGGCAGGGACAGCCAGGTGACGGAGAGGTGGCGGGCACCGAGTTCGCCCGCGTCCATCAGGACGTGGGTGCGAAGCCGATGCCACTCCTCGACCGGAGCTTCCGAAAGGCGCCTGACGAGCACGTCGCGTTTGTACCAGAAGCGGGCGACCGAGCCGTGCCCCGGTCGTAAATGCGTCTACCTGACCACGAGGTTGACGAGCTTGCCGGGGACGAAGATCTCCTTCACGATCTGCTTCCCGTCGAGGTGTCGCGCCACTTTGTCGCTGTCCTTGGCGAGGGTCAGGACGGCGTCCTGCCCGGCCGCCGCGGGCGCCTCGATCCGGTCGCGCAGCTTGCCGTTCACCTGGACCACGATCTCGACCGTGTCGGACACCAGCATCGCCGCGTCGGCGACCGGCCAGGGCCGCTCCCAGACGCGCTCGCCGGTGAGCCGCTCGTAGACCTCGGCGCCGAGGTGGGGCGCGAAGGGGAAGATCAGCGACGCCGCGGTGGCGGTGGCGAAGCGGAGCGCCGCGTCGCCCGTCGGGTCGCCGTAGAGGCCGTCCTTCAGCCGGTAGGCGTCGTTCACCAGCTCCATCACCGCGGCGATCACGGTGTTGAACTGGAAGCCGCGCTCGAAGTCGTGCGTGGCCTTGTCGATCGACCAGTGCGCCTTGGCGGCCAGCGCCCGCGCGTCGCCCTCGCCGGCGGCGAGCCGCCCGGCGGCGGGCGCGTCATCGTCGCCCGCCCAGGCGTCGGCCGCGGTCCGCTCCACGACCTCGTCGCAGAGTCGCCACAGACGGGCGAGGAAGCGGTTGACGCCCTCGACCCCCTCGTCGGACCAGTCGCCGCCGCGCTCCGGCGGTCCCATGAAGCAGACGTAGGTGCGCGAGGTGTCGGCGCCGTAGCGCTCGACGTACTCCGCCGGGCTCACCGTATTGCCACGGGACTTCGACATCTTCGCGCCGTCGCGGGTGATCATCCCCTGCGTGAAGAGGTTCGCGAACGGCTCCGGCACCGCCAGATGGCCGAGGTCGGCGAGCGCCTTGACCACGAACCGCGCGTACATCAGGTGGAGGATCGCGTGCTCGACCCCGCCGATGTACTGGTCGACCGGCATCCAGTAGGCGGCCGCCTCCTTCGAGAACGGCGCCTCGGCGTTGTGCGGGTCGAGGTAGCGGATGTAGTACCAGGAGGAGTCGACGAAGGTGTCCATCGTGTCGGTCTCCCGCCGCGCCGCGCCGCCACACTTCGGACACTCGGTCGTCACCCAATCGGTGGCGGCGGCGAGCGGGCTGCGGCCGTGGGGCGCGTAGTCCTCGATCTCCGGCAGCTCGACCGGCAGCTGGTCCTCGGGCACCGGCACCGTCCCGCACTCGTCGCAGTAGACGATCGGGATCGGCGCGCCCCAATAACGCTGCCGTGACAGAAGCCAGTCGCGCAGGCGGTAGTTGACCGCGGTCTCCCCCCGCCCCTCCTCCTTCAGCCACTCGATCATCGCCGCGTAGGCGTCGCGGTTGTTGCGGCCGTCGAAGCGACCCGAGTTGACCATCGGCCCGTCGCCGGTGAAGGGCAGGCCGTCGGCGTCGCCGGGCGCCTCGGGGTCGACCCCCTCGATCACCCGCCGCACCGGCAGGTCGAACTTCTTGGCGAAGTCGTAGTCGCGCGAATCGTGACCGGGGACCGCCATGATCGCGCCGGTCCCGTACTCCATCAGCACGTAATCGGCGACGAACATCGGAATCTCCTCGCCGTTGACCGGATTGACGACGGAGCGCCCGAGCGGCACGCCGGTCTTCTCGCGGTCCTCGGCGCCGCGTTCCTCGACCGACTCGCGGCCGACCCGGTCGACGTACTCGCGCACCGCCGCCTTGGCGGGGGTCCCGGCGACCAGCTTCTCCAGCTGCGGGTGCTCCGGCGCGAGGACGAAGAAGGTGGCGCCGAAGAGCGTGTCGGGACGGGTCGTGAAGACGGGGAAGTCGAGGTCGACTTCGGTGTTGCGGAAGACGACTTCGGCGCCTTCGGAGCGGCCGATCCAGTTGCGCTGCATCGTGATCACGTGCTCGGGCCAGGACTCCAGGGCGTCGAAGTCCTCCAGTAGCCGATCGGCGTAATCGGTGATCCTGAAGAACCACTGCTCAAGGTTTTTCTGGATCACCTCGGTGCCACAGCGCTCGCAGCGCCCGTCGATGACCTGCTCGTTCGCCAGCACCGTCGCGTCTTTCGGGCACCACTGCACCGGCGCCTCGGTCCGGTAGGCCAGCCCGTGCTCGAACAGCTGCAGGAAGATCCACTGGGTCCAGCGGTAGTACTCGGGCTTGTGGGTGGCGATCTCGCGCGACCAGTCGATCGACACCCCCCACTCCTGGAACTGCCGGCGGAACGACTCGATCGAGCGCTCGGTCGCGACCCGCGGCGGTTCGCCGGTTTTGATCGCGTTGTTCTCGGCGGGCAGGCCGAAGGCGTCGTAGCCCATCGGGTGCACGACCTGGAAGCCCTGCCGGCGGCGGAAGTGGGCGATCGCATCGCCGACCGCGTAGCACTTGAGGTGGCCGACATGGGGTTCCCCGGAGGGGTAGGGGAGCATCTCGCAGACGTAGGCCTTCGGCTTCGCCGCGTCGAAGCCGGGCTCGCCGGGGTTCGGCACCTCCCAGGTGCCCTCCTCGGCCCAGACGGCCTGCCACCTGCTCTCGATCGACTTCGGCTCGTAACCGCTCATGAGCAGGCGATCTTATGAGGGCGCGGCGGCGGGCGGCGGCGCGCTATCGCGCCGTCCATTCGACCAACGAGTAGTGGCTGCCGCTGAGCGCCTGAAGGATGTGCGGCCAGACGAAGACCTCGATCGTCGCGGCGACGAGCAGCATCGGGATCGCGATGGCGACGGTGACGGCGGTGGCCGCGAGCAATCCGCTCCACTCGCCGCGGCGGCCCGCGATCAGCCAGGCGGCGAGCGGCAGGAAGAGCGCGGTCAGCTCGATCAGCGCGTGCGGGAGGACGCTGAGGATCAGTTCGAACCGGCTGATGTGGAGCTGGAAGGCCAGCGTCGAGCCCTGGAAGCCGAGGTAGAGGGCCTGGGTCGAGAGCGAGAAGAGGGTGACCGCGGCGACGAAGAGGATCGCCAGCCGGCCCGCCTTGAGGTGGATCCAGCGCGAGAGGCCGGTGCGCTGCTCGGCGGCGAGCGGCATCGAGGCGCCGGCGATGAAGCCCGCGACACAGGCGGTCGCGTGCAGGGCGAGCACCAGCGAGTTGCGGTAGAGGATCGGCAACATGTCGGAGAGATGCGACGGTTCGCTGTAGCCGGGGAGCTTCCACGGCGTCAGGTCCGGGGTCAGCAGGCCGGAGGCGAGCCAGACGGCGGCGAGGAGCGTCAGCGCGATCGCGACGCTGAGCGCGAACCAGCCGCGCAGGACCCGCCAGCGGTCGTCACGCCAGGCGCCGAGCGTCTCCCGGGTCTCGTCGAGCCCGTTGGAGAGGACGTGGGCGTTGGCGGTGCGAGCGCGCATCGGTCTTGCATCGGCAACCGATCCGCGGCGGTTGAGTGGAGCTGAGGGGAATCGAACCCCTGACCTCTTCGCTGCCAGCGAAGCGCTCTGCCAGCTGAGCTACAGCCCCGGGAGCGGGAGAGTGTACCGCTAGTCCGCCCTCAGGCGGCGTGGCGGTCCGACCCGTCCTCGTCCACGTCGAGGATCAGGTTGTCGGGCGCGGTGTGGCGGACCTTGAAGTCGATGAAGGAGACGGCCTCGAGCTCACGCAGGAGGTCGACCGGGCGGTCGAGGCGCATCGAGAACGTCGCCCGGCCCTCAGAGAAGCGTTCGACCGAGATGTCGGTGGCGCCGAGCTTGCCGACCGCGTCCTCGAAGCCGACCAGCTGGGCGAAGTCGCCGAGCGGGCCGATCTCGAGGCGGACCTTCCCTTCGTAGAGGCCGGGGGTCCAGGAGGTGTCGTGGTGGCCATTCCCGTTCGCGGTGGGCTGCGGGGCGACCTCCGCGACCGCCTCTTCGACCGCGGCCGCCTCCGCGGCGATGTCCGGCCTGGACTCCTCGTCTTCGATCTCGCCGAGGAGCTGGGCGCGTTTGCCGACCTCGACCGCCTCGCGCAGCGCTTTCATCCGGATCCGCGTGGCCTGGCCGCGCGCCTGCGCCTGCAGTTCCTCGAGCCGCGCCGTCACCTTGTCGAGCGAGGCGATGCTGCGATCGTGGCAGGCGTTCGCCTCCTCGAGCCGCTCGGTCAGGCCACGGATCGTCCGCTCGCGCTCGATCACCATCCCCGAGAGCGAGGAGAGGTCGGCTTCGTTGGAGGCGATCGCGCGGGCCTGGATCAGGCTCTGCGCTTCGAGCGCGGCGTTCTGCTCGCCAAGCGTCGCGGCCTGCCCTTCGAGGCTCGAGATATGGGAGTCGCGCGCCGCGATCGCGGCGTCGACTTCTGGCTTGCGGTAGCCGAACAGCGCCCTCCTGAAGCTGGTCATGGGCGCGACCGTAGACGCCCCCTCGGACGGAATCAGGTCAGGCGCTGGCGGCGGAGGGCGCTTCGGGCTCGTCGAAGGCGATCTCGAGGCGCGGCGCCTCGTGCCAGAGCTCCTCCAGCCGGTAGCGATCACGGGCCTCCGGCGTGAACACGTGCAGGACCACGTCGAGGTAATCGACGATCGTCCACCCCGCTTCGCCGCCGCCGTCGGTGCCGCTCGGCAGGAGGCCCGATTCGCGCTTCACGCGCGTCCTCACCTCGTCGACGATCGCCCGCGCCTGTCGCTCGTTACGCGCCGTACAGATCGCCAGGAAGTCCGTGTAGGCGACCAGCCCGCGCATGTCGAGCACGACGATGTCCTCGGCTTTTTTCGAATCGGCGAGCTCGGCGAGCCGCCGCGCCAGGTTCTCTGACTGGACCGGGTTCAAGCGTAGATCCCCTTCTCCTCTATGAATCGTGCGACCGGCTCGGGAACGAGATAGCGGAGCGGCCGGCCGGCTGCGGCGCGCTCGCGGACCGCCGAGGAGGAGACGCCGAACTGGGGCATCTCGAGCATCGTCGCCCGCCCCTCGGCGCCGAGACTGCGCATGACCGCCGCCACCTCGGCGTCGGAGATGCCCGACCTGCGCGCGACCGCAAGTCGCGCCAACGCGACGACCTTCTCGGGCTCGCGCCAACTCTCGAGTCCGACGGCCGCGTCGGCGCCCATCACGAAAACGAGGTCACTTTCGTCCCGTTCCTCAGCAAGCAACTGCAAGGTCTCATACGTGTAGGACGGCCCCTCGCGTTCGGTCTCGAGGGCCGAGACCGAGAAGCGCGGATCGTCGGCGGCGGCGAGGCGGGTCATCGTCACCCGCAGCTCCTTGCCCGGGTCGTCGGCGATCCGCTTGTGCGGCGCGACCCCGGTCGGGACGAGGATGACCTCGGCCAGCCCCAGTTGCCACAACGCCTCCTGGGCGAGCGCCAGGTGACCGAGGTGCGGCGGGTTGAAGGCCGATCCGAGCACCCCGATGCCGGCGCCCGCGCGGTCAGCCACGCACCTGGCCGCTGCCGCGGCCGACGTACTTCGTCGTCGTCAGCTCGCGCATCCCGATCGGGCCGCGCGCGTGCAGCTTCTGGGTCGAGTTGCCGATCTCGGCGCCCATCCCGTACTCGAAGCCGTCGGTCCACCGCGTCGAAGCATTGACGTAGACGGCGGCCGCGTCGACCCCGGCGATGAAGGCGTCGGCCGCCTGCCCGTCTTCGGTCACGATCGCCTCCGAGTGGCCGGTGCCGTGGGCGTTGATGTGCTCGATCGCCTCCTCGACCCCGTCGACGACCGCCACCGCCATCTTCAGCGCCAGGTACTCGGTGTCCCAGTCCTCCGCGGTGGCCTCACCCATCGCGACCGACTCGCCGGCGGCCGCCCGGGCGCGGGCGTCACCGAGGAGCTCGACACCTTCGTCGGCCAGCGCCGCGAGGATCGTCGGCCCGTAACTGGCGGCGATCCGCCCGTCGAGCAGCAGCTTCTCGGCCGAGTTGCAGACGCCGGGGCGCTGCACCTTGGCGTTGACGACGATCCGCGTCGCCATCTCCAGGTCGGCGTCCGAATGCACGTAGACGTGACAGTTGCCCGCCGCCGCGTACATCACCGGCACCGTCGCCACCGCCTTGATCGCCTCCTTGAGGCCCTCGCCGCCGCGCGGGATCAGCAGGTCGACGACGCCCTCCTGGGTCGCCAGTTCGGTGAGCCCGTTGCGGTCCCCGGCGTCGAGCAGCAGTACCGCGTCCTCGGGCAGGCCCGCCTCGGCGAGCGCCTCGCGGACGATCGCGGCCAGGGCGGCGTTGGAGCGCTGCGCGTAGCTGGAGCCGCGCAGGACGATCGTGTTGCCGCTCTTGATCGTCAGCGCCGCGCAGTCGATCGTCACGTTCGGGCGCGCCTCGTAGATCACGCCGACGACGCCGAGCGGGACGCGGATCTTGCGCAGGTCGATGCCGCTCGCCATCGTGCGGTGGTCGAGTTCCTCGCCGACCGGGTCCTCGAGCTCCTCGACCGCGCGCACGCCTTCGGCCATCGCCGCGACCCGCGCCGGGGTCAGCGTCAGGCGGTCGCGGAGGGCGTCGGTGAGCCCCGCGGCGCGTTCGTCGGCGAGGTCGGCGGCGTTGGCCTCGAGGATCGCGTCGGTGCGCTCGTCCAGCAGGCGCGCGGCCGCGGCCAGCGCCGCGTCCTTGGCGGCGGTCGGCGCGCTCGCGAGCGTCCGCGCCGCGAGCTTCGCGGCGATGCAGCTCTCGGCGATGGATCTGGTCGCTACGGCCATGTCCGAAAGGGTAACCGGCCCCGCCCCGCACACCCCTACTTGGCACACAAGATTTGCGAAGTTGGCCCTAAAGCAGCACGAAGCGGTCCCGATGTATGACCTCTTCGGGGGCATCGGGGAAGTGCTCGCGCACGTAGGCGCTGCGATGGCCTGCGGTGCGGGCCACGTCGTCGGAGGAGTACTCGGAGATGCCCTTCCCGAGCGGCCGCTCGATTCCTCGCTCGAGGACCCAGACGGCGTCGCCGGGCTGGAAGCTGCCGTCGGCGCCGGTGACGCCGACCGCCAGCAGGCTCGAGCCGCTCTCCCGCAGCCGGACCGCCGCGCCTGCATCGACGACCACCGACCCGGCCGGCCGCTTGGCGTATTTGAGCCACAGCTTGTAAGGGGTCAACCGGCCCTCGACCCGCGCCGTGAAGCGCGTCCCGATCTCCTCGCCGGCCGCCGCCGCGGCGAGCTCCCCGGCCCGGGTGCCGTTGCAGATCACCACCGGGACCCCCGACTCGCTGGCGATCCGCGCCGAGGCGATCTTGCTCTGCATGCCGCCGCGTCCGAGCGCCGAGGACGCGCCGATCCGGATCTCGGCGAGCGAGGAGGCGTCGTCGATCCTCCCCACCAGCTCGGCGCCCGGGTCGGTCCGCGGGTCGGCGGTGAAGACCCCGTCGGTGTTCGTCAGCAGCACCAGCAGGCGCGCGTTCAGGAGCGCCGCCACCAAGGCCGCGAGGAAGTCGTTGTCGCCGAAGGTGATCTCGTCGGTCGAGGTCGTGTCGTTCTCGTTGATCACCGGCACCAGCCCCCAGGCGAGCAGCCGCTCGAGCGCCTGCCGCGCATTCAGGTAATGGCTTCGTTCCGAAACGTCGGACAAGGTGAGGAGAACCTGTGCCGCCTTCGTGCCGCCCGCCTCGAGCCGCTCGCGATAGGCCTGGAAGAGGTCGCCCTGACCGACGGCGGAGCAGGCCTGCAGCTCGTCCATCGCCCGCGGGCGCTCGGCGAGGTCGAGCAGCCGCATCCCGCGCGCGATCGCCCCCGAGGTGACGAGCACCACCTGCTCGCCCCCCCGCCGCAGCGCACCGACCTGCGCGCAGACCGAGTCGAGCACGTCGGCGCGCAGGGAACCGTCGTCGGCGGCGACGACCGAGCTGCCCAGCTTTACTACCAGCGTCATGGCCGGCAAGTCTAAGAGCGAGGCGCCTCCCTTCAGCCACGAGCTCCGCGTTCGCTACGGCGAGTGCGACGCCCAGGGCATCGTCTTCAACGCCAATTACCTCGCCTACGTCGACGTCGTCCTGACCGAGATCTGGCGCCGGTCGATGGGCTCCTACGACATGCTGCTCGAAACCGGCGTCGACACCGTCGTCGGCGAGGTCAACATGCGCTTCCTCGCCCCGGGCCGCTTCGACGACGTCCTCCGCATCGAGGGCGGCTTTGACGGCCTCGGCACGACCAGCACGACCCTGAAGCTCTGGTTCCGCCGCGCCACCGACCTCCTCGTCGAAGCCGACGTCCGCTACGTCTTCGTCGACCTGGAGAACTGGGAGAAGACCCCGATCCCGGAGAGGGTCCGCAAAGGCCTGACGCCGCTGCTGCTCGGCTGAGGGGGCGGAGTGAGATGCCCGGAACGTGAGGGTTCCGTGGGGAAGGGTCACAGGGACGGGAGGAGTGCGGCCTTACGTCACCGGTCTGTGAGGAACTCCGCCCTTCCGTCACGGTTCCACATCCGGCGGAGCCGCGCTGCATGTTTTGACCTTGCTATGGCAGGGTCAAAACACGCATCGTGATCTGGGCGGATGAGGATCCGTGACGTTCCCGGAGTCTTCGTGACCAGAGGCGCGCACTTCGTGGAAGACCCTGCGCGTCTCCCGGCGCCCGTCACGAACGCTCATCACCTTCCCCACGGACCTGGCCGCCGGTGGCAGCGCCCCGTCCCTCCGCCGCCCCGGCTCAGATATGCAGCTCGAACTCGTGCTCGCCAATCCGGACGTCGTCGCCCGGCTCGAAGCCCGATTTGCGCAGCGCCGCGATCACGCCGATCTCGGTGAGGCGCTGCTCGAGGTAGGCGAGCGCTTCTTCGTTGTTGGTGTCGTGGCGTTCGAAGAGAAGCTCGACGCCGCGGCCGCCGATGCGGAAGCCGCCGTCGTCCTCGCGTTCGACCCAGTAGCCGCCCTCGCCCGCCGGGCGGTAGACGCGGTGCTCGGACTCGAACTCGGCGGCCGACCCGCCCGCCGGGGCCGCGCCCAGCGGCTGCACGATCGCCAGCTCGGCGAGGATCCGGCGGCGCAGATCCTCGAGGCCCTCGCCGGTCGCCGAGGAGACCGACATCACGCCGAGAACCGAGTCGCCGAGGCGCTCCTCCCAGGCGGCCACCGCCGCCTCCACCGCCGCGGGTTCGAGCAGGTCACGCTTCGAGAGCACCACCAGCTCGGGCAGCCGCTCGAGGCCCGCGCCGTAGGCCTCCAGCTCCGCCCGCACCAGCCCGTAGTTGGCCACCGGCTCGCCTTCGAGCGGCGCCAGCTCGACCAGGTGCACGAGCATCGAGCAGCGCTCCACGTGGGCGAGGAACTCGTGGCCGAGCCCGGCGCCTTCCGCCGCCCCTTCGATCAGCCCGGGGATGTCGG
>DASZUH010000093.1:0-1727 GCA_035547715.1 Solirubrobacterales bacterium | reverse complement strand
CTCGGTGGCGTCGGTGACGCCGACGATCAGGCTGCGGTCGCCGGCGGCGAGCTCGATCGTGGTGCCGCCGACCGCGCCGATCACGAGGGCGCCGAGCGCCTCGAGCTCGGCGCGGTCGCCGCTGAGGACGAAGCCGCCGGTGCCCTCGCCGAAGAGCGCCTCCTCGGGGGTGCAGCCGCGCTCGCGGAGGTCCTGGAGGTCGGCGCGGCAGCCGATCCCGGCGCCGATCGAGCACTCGGCCAAGGCGCAGGCGAGGCCGCCGTCGGAGACGTCGTGGGCGGAGGCGACGCGCCCGGCGCGGACCGCGTCGCGGACCGTCGCGCAGGCCTCGGCGACCGCGGCGACGTGCGGCTCCGGCAACCCCGCCTCGAGCTCGCCGCGCTGCTTCGCCAGCTCCGAGCCGGACATCGTCGGCGCGAACGGGCCGAGCAGCCCGATCGCGTCGCCCTCCCGCCGGAAGGACGACGGCGCGGTCTTCGCCGGGTCGGGCAATTCGCCGACCATCGCCACCACCGGGGTCGGGTAGATCGGCCCGTCGGGACCCTCGTTGTAGAGGGAGACGTTGCCGCCGACGACCGGCACGCCGAGCTCCTCGCAGGCGGCGGCGAGGCCGCTGATCGCACGGTCGAGCTGCCAGGCGGGGACCGGCTTCTCCGGGTTGCCGAAGTTCAGGCAGTTGGTCAGGCCGAGTGGCTCGGCGCCGACGCAGGCGAGGTTCTGGGCGCACTCGAGCACCGCCTCGACCGTGCCGGCAAATGGTTCGCAGGCGACCCGCCGGCCGTTGCCGTCGATCGAGACGCCGATCGCGTTGCCCGACTCCGGCAGCTGCAGGACCGCCGCGTCGGCGGTCTCGGGGCGGCGCACCGTGCGCGAGCCGACGATCGAGTCGTACTGCTGGAAGACCCACTTCTTCGAGGCGATCGAGGGCGCGGCGAGGAGGGCGAGAAGCGTCTCCGCCGAGCTCGCGTCCGGGTCGAGGGTGCGGCGGTTGCCGTAGATCCAGGCGGCGGGGGCGGCGGGCGCCAGGTCATACAGCGGGCAGCCGTCGACCAGCGCCTCGACCGGCATGTCGCCGACGACCTCGCCGCCCTTGAGGATGCGGATCCGCCCGGAATCGGTGACGACGCCGATCGCCGCCGACCCGGTCTGCCACTTGTCGCAGATCGCCCGCACCGCGTCGACCTTCGCCGGCTCGACCACCGCCAACATGCGCTCCTGCGACTCGCTCACCATGATCTCGAAGGGCTCCATGTCGGCCTCGCGCAGCGGGACCGCGTCGACGTCGATGTCGATGCCGACCCCGCCGGCCGAGGCCATCTCGCCGGCTGAAGAGGTGAGGCCGGCGGCGCCGAGGTCCTGCAGCGAGACCAGCAGCCCCTTCTCGAGCAGCTCGAGGCAGCACTCGAGCACCTTCGACTCCTCGAAGGGGTCGCCGATCTGCACCGTCGGGCGCTTGTCGGCGTCGCCCTCGCCGAGCTCGGCCGAGGCCAGCACCGAGGCGCCGCCGATCCCGTCGCGTCCGGTCGCGGCGCCCATCAGCACGGCCGCGTTGCCGACCCCGGCGGCGGCGGCGCGCACCATCTCCTCGGTCTTGGCGAAGCCGATGCACATCGCGTTGACCAGGCAGTTGTGCTCGTAGGGCTCCTCGAAGTAGATCTCGCCGCCGACCGTCGGCACGCCGATCGAGTTGCCGTAGTGGCCGATCCCGCGGACCGCGCCGTCGAGCA
>DASZUH010000092.1:0-4758 GCA_035547715.1 Solirubrobacterales bacterium | reverse complement strand
GCGCGGACCCCACCGCCGGCGATGACGCCGGTACCGGGGCTGGCCGGGCGGAGCACCACGTGACCGGCGCCGTAGCGGCCGATGATGCGGTGGGTGATCGTCTGCCCGTATTTGGGCACGCGGATCAAGTTCTTGCGGGCGTCCTCGACGCCCTTCTGGATCGCCAGCGGGACCTCGCGCGCCTTGCCGTAGCCGATCCCGACCACGCCCTCTTCGTCGCCGACGGCGACCAGCGCGGTGAAGGAGAAGCGACGACCGCCCTTGACCACCTTGGCGACGCGATTGATCTCGATCACGCGCTCCTGGAGGTCGAGGCCACGCGGGCTCACGGTCTCGACGCTGTTCATGTCCATGCCCTTCATCAGCGGGCCACCGTAGCGGAAGTTGAACGGGAGCGGGTCATCAGAACTTCAGCCCCCCCTCGCGGGCGCCTTCGGCGAGCGCCTTGACGCGGCCGTGGTACTGGTAGCCGCCGCGGTCGAAGACGCAGGTCTCCACCCCGGCCGCCTTGGCCCGCTCGGCCAACAGTTCGCCGGCCTTGGTGGCCTGGGCCGAGGCGGTGAGGGTCTTCAGCTCCGGCTCGATCCAATTGACCGCGGCCAGGGTGTGGCCTGCCCGGTCGTCGATCAGCTGGGCGAAGACACCCTTGTTCGAGCGGTAGACGGAGAGCCGCGGACGCTCCGCCGTGCCGGTCACGCGGGCGCGCACACGGCGACGGCGACGCAGCCGACGCTGCTCGGAAGTCTGGACGGTCATGCGCGCTTACCAACCTTTCGCAGCACCTGCTCGTCGCGGTAGCGGATGCCCTTGCCCTTGTACGGCTCGGGCGGGCGCCGCTTGCGGATGTCCGCGGCGACCTGGCCGACGAGCTGCTTGTCGATGCCGCGGACGACGATCTCGGTCGGCTGCGGCACCTCGAATTCGATTCCCTCCGGCGCCTCGATCGAGACCGGATGGGAGAAGCCGAGCGCCAGCTCGAGGTTCTTCCCTTTCAGCGCGGCGCGGTAGCCGACGCCCTGGATCTCGAGGCGCTTCTCGAAGCCGTCGGTGACGCCCTCGACCATGTTCGCGATCAGGCTGCGGGTGAGCCCGTGCAGGGCGCGGTGCTCGCCGCGGTCGGTCGGCCGCGCGACGAGGATCGCGTTCTCCTCCTGGGACACGGTCATGTCCTGGGAGAAGGTCTGCGCGAGCTCGCCCTTGGGGCCTTTGACGACGATGTTGCCAGGGGCGATCGTCACCGTCACGGCGTCGGGGACGTTCACTGGTTTTCTGCCGATTCGACTCATCTCAGGCTCACCAGACGTAGGCGACTACCTCGCCGCCGACGCCCTTCTGACGCGCTTCGTGACCGGTCATCACCCCGTGCGAGGTGCTGACGATCGCGGTGCCGGTCCCGCCCTGGACCCGCGGCACGTTCTTGTGGTTCACGTACCGACGGCGGCCGGGCCGGGAGACCCGTTCGATCCCCAGGATGACAGGCTTGCGGTCCTCGGTGTACTTCAGCGCCACCTCGATCGTCTCGCCGACGCGGGCGGGCTTCTTGTGGAAGTCGGTGATGTAGCCCTGCTCCTTGAGGATGCGGGACAGCTCCATCTTCACGGTCGAGGCGGGGATGTCCACGTCGTCGTGGCCGGCGCGGATCGCGTTGCGGATCCGGGTCAGGTAATCGGCAATCGGGTCGGTGTGCATCGCTCTACCAGCTCGACTTGGTCATGCCGGGGACGTAGCCCTCGTGGGCGGCCTCGCGCAGGCAGATCCGGCAGAGGCCGAACTTGCGGTAGTAGGCGCGCGGCCGGCCGCAGCGACGGCAGCGGTTGTATTCCCGGCTCTTGAACTTGGCTTTGCGGCCCTGGCGGACCTTCTGAGACGTCTTGGCCATCTCTACTGACTCTCCTCGGCGGCGCCCTCGCCACCCTCGGCGGCGCTCTCGCCCGCGGTGTCCTCGCCCTCCGGACGCGCGTACGCCTCGGGGTTCTCCTCTTTCAGTTCTTCGCGGGCGGCCTGCTCCGTCTCGGCTTTCAGGCGCGCCTCCTCGTGTTCCCGCTCTTCCTCGGCGGCTTTCTCTTCGGCTTCCCGCTCGGCCTGGCCGGGACGACCCGACTGCGCGAACGGCATGCCCAGCGCGAGCAGCAGTTCGAACGCCTCGAGGTCGGTTTTCGCCGTGGTCGTGATCGTCACGTCGAGACCGCGGACGACGTCGACCGCGTCGTAGTCGATTTCGGGGAAGATCAGCTGCTCTTTGACGCCCATCGAGTAGTTGCCGCGGCCGTCGAAGCTGCGCGGGTTGAGCCCGCGGAAGTCACGGATGCGCGGCACCGCGATCGAGGTGAGGCGATCGAGGAACTCCCACATGCGGGCGCGGCGCAGCGTCACCGAGACGCCGACCGGCATGCCCTCGCGCAGTTTGAAGGCGGCGATCGATTTGCGCGCGCGGCGGACGTTCGGGTATTGCCCGGCGATGATCGTCAGCTGTTCCTGGGCAAGTTCGAAGGAGCGGGTGTCCTGTTTCTCCTTGCCGAGACCCATGTTGAGCGTGATCTTCTCCAGCTTCGGCGCTTCCATCGGCGTCGTGTAGCCGAATTTCCTGGTCAGCGCCGGCAGGACCTCGTTCTCGTATTTTTCGCGCAGGCGCGGCGGCGGGGCCGCCTGCGACACGGGGGTTGCGGTTGCCGCCTCCATCAGTCGACCTCCTCTCCGGAACGGCGGGCGAAGCGGACGCGCCTGCCCTCGTCGGTGCGGCGGACGCCGATCCGCGAGCCCTTGTTGCCTTTCGGATCGAGGACCATCACGTTGGACACGTGGATCGGCCCCTCCTTCTCGACGATCCCACCCGGGCTGGCGGTGGCCATGTCGCCGGTCGAACGGGGACGTTCGTGCCGCTTGATGATGTTCAGGCCCTCGACGTAGACGCGGTTCTTCTTCGGGTCGGTGCGGAGCACTTTGCCGGTCTTGCCGCGGTCCTTGCCGCTGATGATCACGACCTGGTCGTCGCGACGGATGCGCATGGTCTTGGTCATCAGAGGACCTCGGGTGCGAGCGAGATGATTTTCATGAAATTGCGATCGCGAAGTTCGCGCGCGACGGGGCCGAAGATACGGGTCCCGCGCGGGTTGTTGTTCGCCGGGTCGATCAGCACGGCGGCGTTCTCGTCGAAGGAGATGTAGGTGCCGTCGGGCCGTGAGAGCGGCTTCTTGGTCCGCACGACGACCGCCTGGACGACCTCGCCCTTGCGCACGCCGCCCTGCGGGCTGGCCGATTTGACCGTTGCCGTGATCACGTCGCCGACCGACGCGTAGCGACGGTGCGAGCCGCCTTTGACGCGGATGCAGAGCAGCTCGCGGGCGCCCGAGTTGTCGGCGACCTTGAGGCGGGACTCTTGCTGGATCATCGGGCGATGCCTCCTTCCGGCGCGGTGCGGCTCAGCCGAGCGAAAACCAAGCCGGGCGAGGACGCAGGGAACGTGGCGCACCGTGACGGTGCGCGAGTGACCGAGGACGAAGATCCGGTGCCGGTTTGCAGCCGGGTGAGGCGTGCCGGGCTGGGAGGAGTCATCGCTCTACCTCGCCTTCTCGACGACGTCGACGAGACGCCAGCGCTTGGTCTTCGACAGCGGCCGGGTCTCGACGACGCGGACCACGTCGCCCTCGCCGGCCTCGTTGCGCTCGTCGTGCGCGTGCAGCGTGCGCGAGCGGCGGACGATCTTCTCGTAGGTCGGGTGCCGGCGGGCGATGTCGATGCGGACGGTGATCGACTTGTCGCCTTTGTTGGAGACGACGACGCCCTGACGGACCTTGGCCGCGTTCGACTCGCGCTCGGCCTTCGGCGTGCCGGTGCCGGCCTTGTGGTCGGCCTTCAGCGCGGCGCGTTCCTTGCGCCGTTCGTTCGCCTTCGCCTTGCGGTGCGCCTCACGGTCGGCGGCGCGCTCCTCGACGGTCCGCTGCGGGCCGGCCTTGTGCGGCTCACGCGACTTGAGGATGCGGCGACGCTCCTTCCAGGGCAGGTCGTCGAGCGGGTCCGGCTCGGCGGGCCCGGGAGCGGCGGCGGGCGCCGCGGGAGCAGCCTCCTCGGCGGCAGGGGCGTCCGTGGCCGGGGTCTCCTCGGCCTGCGGCTCCTCGGCTGGCTGGGCGGTTTTCTCGGTGCTCTCGTCGCTCATATCCGTCGCGTCTCTTTCTCCACATCGATACCGCGCTCGCGGGCCACGGTGATCAGCCGCGCGACATCGCGTTTGGCCTGACCCAGGCGGGCGGTGTTCTCGAGCTCGCCGGTGGCGTGCCGAAAGCGGAGGTTGAAGGCCTCTTCCTTGGCATCGATCAGTTTCGCCACCAGCTCGTCGTCTTTCAGATTGTGCACCTCGGCGGCCTTCACTGCTCCGCCCCCTCGCGTTTCACGAATTTCGTTTTCACCGGGAGCTTGTGTCCGGCGAGGCGCAGCGCTTCGCGCGCCAGGTCCTCGGGGACGCCGGCCAGCTCGAACATGACCTTGCCCGGCTTGACCACCGCGACCCAGCCCTCGGGGTTGCCCTTGCCGGAGCCCATCCGCGTCTCGGCGGGCTTCTTGGTGTAGGGCTTGTCCGGGAAGACGTTGATCCAGACCTTCCCGCCACGTTTGATCTTGCGGGTCATCGCGACGCGGGCGGCCTCGATCTGGCGGTTGGTGATCCAACCGCGCTCCATCGCCTTGATCCCGTACTCGCCGAAGGCGACGGTGCTGCCGCCCTTGGTGTCGCCGCGCATGCGGCCGCGGAACTGTTTGCGGTGC
>DASZUH010000091.1:0-4345 GCA_035547715.1 Solirubrobacterales bacterium | reverse complement strand
CGCCAACGCCGAACGGGTCGCCCGCCGGGTCGAGTGCGGCGCCGTCAACGTCAACGACGTGCTGGTCAACTACTTCGCCTCCGACGTGCCGATGGGCGGCTGGAAGGAGTCGGGGATCGGCTATCGCCACGGCGCCCAGGGCATCCGCAAGTTCTGCCGCACCGAGTCCCTCGTCATCACCCGCTTCGGCGGCCGCCGCGAGCCGACCTGGTACCCCTACACCCGCGGCCGCCGCGGCCTGATCACCCGCATGGCGAAGCTGATCAACGCGCGCGACTGGCGCCGCCGCCTCGGCCTCCGCCGCTGACCCGCGCCGCACCCGGACAGCTGTTCCTCATGGTCGCCTGACGACCATAGGGAACAGCTGGACGCGCTCGGTAGCCTTGGAGGTTCATGGCGGAACGCGACTACATAGCGACGGTGAAGGAGCGCGTCGTCGTCTTCGACGGCGGCATGGGCGCGACGCTCGAGCAGTTCGACCTCACGCAGGAGGACTACGGCGGGCTGGCGGGCAAATGCCACGAGGCGCTGGTGCTGAACCGGCCCGACGTGATCGAGGGCGTGCACGCCTCGATGCTCGACGCGGGCGCCGAGGTGGTCGAGACCGACAGCTTCCAGGGTTCGCGGCTGAAGCTCGAGGAGTGGGGCCTCGGCGACCAGACGCTGGAGATCAACACCAAGGCGGCGGAGATCGCGCGCAAGGCGGCGGGCCCCGAGCGCTTCGTCGCGGGCTCGATCGGCCCCACCGGCTTCCTCCCCGCTTCCACCGACCCGACCCTCGGCAACATCTCCTTCGGGCGCCTGGTCGAGGTTTTCGCCGAGCAGGCCACCGGCCTGATCCAGGGCGGCGCCGACCTCTTGATCATCGAGACGGCGCAGGACATCCTCGAGGTGAAGGCGGCGATCTTCGGCGCCCGCCAGGCCTTCAAGGACACCGGTCGGCGGCTGCCGCTGCAGATCAGCGTCTCGCTGCTGCCGAACGGCGGCAAGATGCTGCTCGGCACCGACATCCAGTCGGTGCTGACGACGCTGACCGCGCTCGAGGTCGACGTCGTCGGGCTCAACTGCTCGACCGGGCCCGAGGACATGCGCGACGCGATCCGCTTCCTCGGCGAGACCTCCTCGCTGCCGGTCCACTGCATCCCCAACGCGGGCCTGCCGCTGCAGGGCCCCGACGGCGAGACGATCTTCCCGGAAAAGCCCGAGCCGCTCGCCGCCACGCTGGGCGAGTTCGTCGAGCGCTACGGCGTCGGCGTCGTCGGCGGCTGCTGCGGCACCAACCCGGAACACATCCGCGCGATCCGCGAGCGGATCGGCGACGCCCGCCCCGTCGGCGAGCGCCCCGCCCGCGGCCCGATCGAGGTCTCCTCGATGATGACCTCGACCCCGCTGGTGCAGGAGCCGCGGCCCACCCTGGTCGGCGAGCGGGTCAACTCGCAGGGCTCGAAGAAAGCCAAGGAACTGCTGCTCGCCGACGATTACGACGGCCTCGTGCAGGTCGCCGAAGACCAGGTCGAGGGCGGCGCCCACGTGCTCGACGTCTGCGTCGCGCTGACCGAGCGCCAGGACGAGGACGAGCAGATGGGCGCCGTGGTCAAGCGCGTCTCGCTGAGCCAACCGGCGCCGATCCAGGTCGATTCGACCGAGCCCGAGGTGATCCGCGCGGCGCTCGAGCAGATCCCGGGCCGGGCGATCGTCAACTCGATCAACCTCGAGGCGGGCCGCGCCAAGGCCGACGTCGTCGTGCCGCTGGCGAAGGCGCACGGCGCGGCGCTGATCGCGCTGACGATCGACGAGGTCGGGATGGCGAAGACCGCCGAGCGCAAGGTCGAGATCGCCAGGCGGATCAAGGAGATCGCCTGCGACGAGCACGGCCTCGACCCCGAATCGCTGATCTTCGACCTGCTCACCTTCACCCTGACCACCGGCGACGAGGAGTGGAAGCCCTCGGCGATCGAGACGATCGAGGGCATCCGCCGGCTGAAGGCCGAGATCCCCGCGGTGAAGACCTCGCTCGGCGTCTCCAACGTCTCCTTCGGCGTCAGCCCGCGCCCGCGCGCCGTCCTCAACTCGGTCTTCCTCCACCACTGCGTCGAGGCCGGCCTCGACCTGGCGATGGTCAACCCGAACCACATCACGCCCTACGCGGAGATCCCCGACGAGGAGCGCGAGCTCACGAATGACCTCGTGTTCAACCGCCGCCCCGACGCGCTGGAGAAGTTCATCGCGTACTTCGAGGCTCGACAAGGCTCCGAGTCGGAGGCCGAGGCGACCGACCCGACCGTCGGGATGGAGCCCGAGGAGGCCCTCCACTGGCACATCCTGCGCCGTCGCAAGGACGGCGTCGAGGCGTGGATCGACAAGTCGGTGGAGAAGATCGGCGCCGTCCCGACGCTGAACGAGGTGCTGCTGCCGGCGATGAAGGAGGTCGGCGACAAATTCGGCGCGGGCGAACTGATCCTGCCCTTCGTCCTGCAGTCGGCCGAAGTGATGAAGCGCGCCGTCGCGCAACTGGAGAACTACCTCGACCGGATCGACGGCCACACCAAGGGCAAGGTCGTGATCGCGACCGTCTTCGGCGACGTCCACGACATCGGCAAGTCGCTGGTCAACACGATCCTCACCAACAACGGCTACACCGTGATCGACCTCGGCAAGCAGGTCCCGGTCGACGCGATCATCGAGGCCGCGGTCGAGCACGAGGCCGACGCGATCGGCCTCTCCGCCCTGCTCGTCTCGACCTCCAAGCAGATGCCGACCTGCATCGCCGAGCTGCACGAGCGCGGGCTCGACTTCCCGGTGCTGATCGGCGGCGCCGCGATCAACCGCGACTTCGGCCGCCGCGTGCTCTACCCGAAGGGGCGCGAATCCGACGACGTCTACGAGGCGGGCGTCTTCTACTGCAAGGACGCCTTCCAGGGCCTCGACACGATGGACGCGCTGGTCGACGCCGACGCGCGCGCGGCGCTGGTCGAGCGGATCCGCTCGGAGGCGAAGACGCTGCGCGAGAAACCGGTCGTCGCCGACGACGCGCCGCCGGTCACCGACTCGAGCGTGCGCTCCAAGGCCGCCACCGACAACCCGATCCCGACCCCGCCCTACCTGGGCGTGCGCGACGTCGCGGTCGACTTCGACGACATCTATCCCTACCTCGACCGCCACGTGCTGTTCAAGCTGCACTGGGGCGGCAAAGGCAAGAAGGGCGAGGACTGGCGCCGGCTGGTCGAGGGCCACGAAGGCGAGGAGGGCTTCGCGCCGCGGCTGGAGCGCATGTGGCGCGAGCAGGACTACCTGCACCCGCGGGCGCGACTCGGCTACTTCCCCTGCAACTCGGACGGCAACGAGCTGGTCATCTTCGACCCGGAGAACCCGGACGTGGAGCTCGAGCGCCTGGTCTTCCCGCGGCAGCCGAAGCACGACCGCATCTGCCTCGCCGACTTCTACCGGCCGCTCGAGAGCGGCGAACGCGACGTCGTCGCCCTCCAGGGCGTCACCGTCGGCGCCGAGGTGACCGAACTGATGGACCGGCTCGGCGCCGAAGGCGAGGTCACCGAGCAGTACTACGTGCACGGGCTCGGCGTGCAGGCGGCCGAGGGCCTGGCCGAGTGGCTGCACTCCGAGGTGCGCCGCGGCCTCCACATCCCGCTCGACCAGGGGCGCCGCTACTCGTGGGGCTACCCCGCCTGCCCGGACCAGTCCGAGCACGAGAAGGTCTGGCGCCTGCTCGGCCTCGAATCGATCGGCATGACCCTCTCCGGCGGCTACGCCGTGATGCCCGAGCAGTCGACGGTGGCGATCATCGCCCACCACCCCCAGGCCGTCTACTTCGGCATGAAGTCAGGCTTCATCCCCGCGGGCAAGACCTCCGACGAACTGATCGCCGGCACCGAGCGCGGCGGCGATCTGCCACCCGAGTCGGACCCCGCCGAGGGCGCCGACGAAGGCAACTCCGCCCCGGCCAAGGCCGAGTCGGCGGCGGAGGCTGTGGGCTCGTAGGGTTCGGCCGGCCGGGGGCCGGGGGCCGGCCGGGGGGCCTGGCAGCCAGCCGAGATGCGTCCGGCCTTCCGAGGTGCGGCCGGCCTTCTCGGTGGCGACCCTGGCAGGTTGTGGCCGCCACCGAGAAGGCCGGGTGTGTGGGGATGGGTGAGGGTTCGCGATGGGTGCCGGGGGACGTGCGGGTCGTGCGCCGGGGGATGTGCGCGTGTCGTCGGGAAGGGGCGCATGATCGGCCACGAAGGCGCGGGATACGTCACGAAGACGCATGGAACGTCACGCCTCCTCCCGACCTCCCGGGACCCGGGCGTCAACCTGTCGCCTTTAGTAGCCCACAGGGCGACTAAAGGCG
>DASZUH010000090.1:0-6562 GCA_035547715.1 Solirubrobacterales bacterium | reverse complement strand
ATGGGGAGTAAGGCGCCACGGGCGCCGGTGGTCACGGACGACGGGGCGCGCGCGACGCTGCCGCCGTTCGGCGCGGAGCACGAGGAGCTGCGGGGGACGGTGGCGCGGTTCGTCACCGCCGAGGTGGCGCCCCACGTCGACGAGTGGGAGCGCGCCGAAGAGTTCCCCCGTGACCTCTATCGCCGCTGCGCCGAGCTCGGCTTCCTCGGCCTGAAGTTCCCCGAGCGCTACGGCGGTCAGGGCGGCGACCATCTCCACGACGCGGTCTGGGTCGAGGAGCTGGCGCGCTCCGGCGGCTCGGGCGGCGTCGCCGCGGGGCTGAACGCCCACGCCTCGATCGCGCTGCCGCCGATCTTCAACTTCGGCACCGAGGAGCAACGCCGGCGCTGGCTCGTCCCCGGGATCGCGGGCGAGAAGATCGGCGCGCTCGGGATCACCGAGCCGGGCGCGGGCTCCGACGTCGCCGGGATCAAGACGACGGCGCGCAAGGTCGACGGCGGCTACGTCGTCAACGGGTCGAAGACCTTCATCACCAACGGCGTCCGCGCCGACTTCCTGGTCTGCGCCTGCAGGACCACCGAGGCGGGCGGCCACGACGGCATCTCCTTCCTCGTCCTCGAGCGCGACATGCCGGGATACGAGGTGGCGCGGAAGCTGGAGAAGCTCGGCTGGCGCTCGTCCGACACCGCCGAGCTCTCCTTCACCGACGTCGAGGTGCCGGCGGCGAACCTGCTCGGCGAGGAGAACGGCGGCTTCGGGCTGATCATGGCCAACTTCGCCTGGGAGCGGCTGCTGATGGCGGTCGGCGCCGTCGGCGCGATGCAGCGCCTCCTCGACAGTGCCGTCACCTACGCCAAGGAGCGGGAAGCCTTTGGCCGCCCGATCGGCAGGTTCCAGGCGATCCGCCACCAGATCGCCGAGATGGCGACCAAGGCCGAAGCCTCCCGCGCCCTCACCTACGAAGCCCTACGCCTCTTCCACGCCGGCCAACCTTGCATCCGCGAGGTCTCGATGGCCAAGCTCCTCACCCAGCGCGCCGCCCTCGAGATCGCCGACCAGACCCTCCAGATCCACGGCGGCTACGGCTACACCCGCGAGTTCGGCATCGAGCGAGCCGTCCGCGACGCCCGCCTCGGCCCGATCGGCGGCGGCACCGACGAGGTGATGAAGGAGATCATCGGCAAGACTTACGGTCTGTGATCTATCTACTGAGACACGGCGATGCGGAGGACGGAAACCCTGACGGGGACGCGGCACGGCGGCTGACCGAGAAGGGGGAACGGCAGGCTCGGGATGCGGGGCTCGCGCTGGCGGCGCTCGACGCGGGGATCGAGGCTTGTCTCGCGAGTCCGAAGGTCCGGGCGCTGGAGACGGCTCGGTTGGCCTGCGAGGCGCTCGGAGTGGAGGTCGAGGTGACGGAGGCGCTTCGGGGCGGGCCCTTCGACGCCCTCGACCTGGCCGCCGGACGGGGTGAGGTCCTTCTCGTCGGGCACGAGCCCGACTTCTCCCAGGAGGTCGGTCGGCTCACCGGCGCCAGGGTCGCGCTCAAGAAGGGTGGGATCGCGGTCGTCGACGGGTCCGCCCTGGTCGCGCTCTGGCGACCGAAGGAGCTGCGGCGGATCGCCCGCTGAGCGCGCTGCGCCTCAGTGGAAGATCAGGAAGGCGGCGCCCCTGATGATCAGGAGGCAGCCGAGGGTGAGGGCGACGTAGCCGGCCGCGCGGGCGGCGTTGCGGGAGATCCAGGCGCGGAACCTCACCACGGCGCCTTCGGTCCATTTCGGGGCGAGGTAGAAGCCGGCCAGGGGAAGCTCGAGGAAGAGCTGCTGGATCAGGCAGAAGACGACCACCGCGAGGGCCGTGGTGGCGGTCGGCCAGTCGAGCTTGGAGATCTTGTCCAGGGCGATGAGGTAGGAGGCGCCGGGCAGGGAGAGGAGGGCGCCGATGGCGAAGGTGATGCGGATCGAGCCGCGCCCGAGGAGGCGTTCCGGCAGGGATTCCTTTTCCTGCCCGGGGCCGTGCTTTTCGTCGTGACGACGCCTGCGGCTTGCTTTGATCTGCGCCACCCGTCCCGACAGCAGGGCCCAGCCGACGATGACGAGGATCGCGCCGAAGACCAGGTCCTCCAGCGGGCTCA
Source organism: Solirubrobacterales bacterium (assembly GCA_035547715.1). Classification (GTDB taxonomy): domain Bacteria; phylum Actinomycetota; class Thermoleophilia; order Solirubrobacterales; family 70-9; genus VAYN01. Next base: position 4,428 of record DASZUH010000090.1, on the reverse strand, counting down.
GCGTCCTCTTGCCCGATTCCACCCCGCTGCTGCCCTGCAGCGAGAAGGCGATCGCCATCCCCAGTCCGATGCTGGAGAGGTAGGCGCCGAGCAGGTAGCCGGTGATCAGGCGCTTCGGGTCGGGGAGAAGCATCATCACCGTGACCGCCGCCAGGAGAGTCGGGTTGAACATCGCCAGCAGCGCCAGCAGGAAGATGCTGAAGACGTCGCCCACGGCGCCATTCACTCACGCCGCCCGGCGCCGGGCAAGGAATCCTTCCCCGTGGCCGCCGCAGGCGAAGCTGGCCGGCGAGCCAGGGGAGCCCCCGTCCATATAGGCTCCGCGCCGACTTTCACCACGAGGAGAGGGGAAACAGTGGGACTTCTTGACGGCAAGGCGGCGATCGTCACCGGGTCGGCGCGCGGGATCGGGCGGGCGACGGCGGAGTTGTTCGTCGCCGAGGGCGCCAAGGTGCTGATCAACGACCTCGACGCCGACGTCGCCCGGCAGGCGGCCTCGGAGATCGGCGGCGAGACGACCGTCCACGCGGGCGACCTGACCAGGTCCGGCGCCGCCGACGAGCTCGTCGCCGCCGCGGTCGATGCCTTCGGCGCGGTCGACATCGTCGTCAACAACGCGGGCTACACCTGGGACGGCGTCGCCCACCGGATGACCGACGAGCAGTTCCAGGCGATGCTCGACATCCACACGATCGTGCCGTTCCGGGTCGCCCGGGCGCTCGCCCCGTTCTGGCGCGAGGCGGCGAAAAAAGAGCGCGACGAGGGCACCGAGGTCTTCCGCAAGCTGATCAACGTCTCCTCGACCTCGGGGATGATGGGGAACGCCGGGCAGGTCAACTACTCGGCCGCCAAGATGGGCGTCGTCGGGGTGACGAAAACGCTGGCCAAGGAGTGGGGCCAGTTCAAGATCAACGTCAACGCGGTCGCCTTCGGCTTCGTCGAAACGCGCCTCACCGCGGCCAAGGAGGCGGGCGAAGAGATGACCGCGCCGAGCGGCGAGAAAATCGAGCTCGGCATCCCCGAGCAGATGCGGGCGATGGCCTCGGCGATCATCCCGCTCGGCCGCCCGGCGACGCCGACCGAGGCCTCCGGCCCGGTCCTGTTCCTGGCCTCGCCGCTCGCCAACTACGTGCACGGCCAGGTGCTGAACATCACCGGCGGCATGTTCGGCGGGATGTACACGTGAGCCGATGACCTCCGACCGGCCGGAGCCGCTGTACCTCCGCCACGCGGACCAGCTCTGGCCGGTCACCAACCGCCTCGCCGGCGTCCACGCGTTCCTGTACCGCAGGACGGGTGGGCGCCTCGGGGCGCGTGTCCCCGGCGGCCGGGGGAAGATGCTGCTGCTCGACCACGTCGGGGCGAGGAGCGGCGCCCTGCGCACCACCCCGCTCCTCTTCGTGCCAGATGGCGACGACCTCGTCCTGGTCGCCTCCAAGGGCGGCTTCCCCAGGCACCCGGCCTGGTTCCACAACCTGCGCGCCAACCCGGAGACCTACGTGCAGGTCGGTTCGGAGCGGCGGCGCGTGAGCGCGCGCGTCGCGCGACCGGAGGAGCGCGACCGCCTCTGGGGGCTCGCCGTCGCCGTCTGGCCGGGATACGACGACTATCGGGCCCGGACCGAGCGGGAGATCCCGCTGGTCGTGCTTGAGCCGGCCTAGCGCCGCTCCTCGGCGGGCAACTCGCCGTCCCGCCGCGACAGCTCGCCCGGCGGCCAGGGGCCGAACCAATCGTCGCGGCCGCCGTCGATCGTGATCGTCGTCCCGGAGTAGTAGTCGCCCGCCGGCGAGGCCAGGTAGGCGAGGAGCCAGGCGACCTCCTCCGGCCGCCCGGTCCGCCCCAGCGGGATCGTCTGCGCGACCCGCTCGACGATCTCCCGCGGGTACTTGGTCTGCAGCGTCTCGGTGGCGAAGTGGCCGGCGGCGACCGAGCAGGTCGTGATGCCGAAGCGCGACCACTCGATCGCCAGCGTCCGCATCATGTTCTCGACCGCGGCCCGGGCGGCGCCCGAGTGGACCATCCCCGGCATCCCGTTGTGGGGCGAGAGCGTGACGCTGAGGATCTTGCCGCCGCGCGCCGGGATGAACGCCTTCGTCGCCGCCGCGTGCGACATCAGCCACGTCCCCGTCACGTTCAGCTCGACGACCGTGCGGAAGCCCTTCGGCGAGATCGCCTCGGCGGGCGAGAGGAACTGGCCGCCGGCGTTGTTGACGAGGACGTCGAGTCGCCCGTGGCGCTCCAGCAGCCGGTCGAAGAAGGCGTCGACGCCGTCCTCCTCGCGGATGTCGAGCACCTCGTGCTCGAAGCGCCCCGGCAACCCGGCGGCGAGCGCCGCCGTCTCGGCCAGGGGCTCCGCGCGGCGCCCGCAGCCGACCACGGTCGCGCCCAGGCGCAGCATCTCCAGCGCCGTCTCGCGCCCGAGGCCGGTCCCCGCCCCGGAGACGACGCACACCGTCCCCTCGAGCAGGCCGTCCCGAAACACCTGCGATCCCTGCGAACGCGAGCTTTCAGCCATCCCGCACCAGCCTACCGTCGCGATCCGCAGGCGTACTGTGGAGGCGTCATGGCCGTCCACGTCCAGCCGCAGAACCTCGACGGGCCGCTCGCCGGCGGCACCGCCGGGGCCCACGTCGCCGTCGAACCGCTGGTCGCGGGCCACGTCGACTTCCCCCGCGCGGCGATGGTCGACCCCGGCGGCAGCTTCAAGACGCTCCGCCTCGCCCGCGCGATCTCCAGCTCCAGGCAGGCCGAGACGGTCCCCGTGCCCGCCTTCCTGATCCACCACCCGAGCGCCGGCCCGGTCCTCGTCGACACCGGCCTCCACCCTTCGATCGCCAGCGGCGGCGGCGAGAACTTCGGCGGCCTTGCCAACCGCTTCGGCCGGCCCAGCCTCGAGGCGGGCGAAGACGTTCCCTCGCAGCTGCGCGCCAAGGGGATCGAGCCGCGCCAGATCCCGACCGTGGTGATGACCCACCTGCACCTCGACCACGCCTCGGCGATGTCGGAGTTCCCCGACTCGACCTTCGTCTTCAGCGCCGCCGAGTGGGAGGAGGCCGCGCACGGCTCGAAACCGTCCCTGAACGGCTACCGCCGCGCCCACTTCGACCTCGCCTTCGACTATCGGACGGTCGACTTCGACGGCGACGCGATCGACTCCTACGCCACGTTCGGGCGCACTTTCGACCTCTTCGGCGACGGGTCCGTGAGGCTCGCGTTCACGCCCGGTCACACCGCGGGCCACTGCTCGGTGGTCTGCAGGCTGGCGCACGCCGACTTCGTCATCGGCGGCGACGCCTTCTACTTCCTCGCCCAGCTGGAGGGCTCCGAACCGCTGGCGCCGCGCCCCTTCGACGCCCACATGCTGCGCCGCTCAGCCCAGGAGCTGCGCCTCTTCCACGCTCAGTTCCCGGCCGCCGTGATCACGCCCGGGCACGATCCGGAGTTCTACTCGGCGATCGCTCCCCGCTTCGAGTAGCGAGCCCCTCGTAGAGCTCGCGGACGCGGGCGAAGATCTGGTCGGCGACCTCCTGCTGGCGCTCCCGGCTCGGGCTCACCTCGACCGGGAAGGTGAGCGGCTCGCCATACTCGACCGTGACGCGCGGGAAGCGCAGCCGTTTCCAGCCGCGCACGCCGGCCGAGCCGTAGATCGCCGTGGGGACGATCGGCACGCCGGTCTCCAGGGCGATCCGCCCGATCCCCGGTTTGGCGGTGCCGAGCTCGCGCGAGCGGGAGCGCCCGCCCTCCGCGTAGACCAGCAGCAGCTCGCCCTGCCTGATCAGCTCGTAGGCGGTTTCGAAGGCCTTCTCGTCGCGGTGGCCGCGGCGTACGGGGAAGACGCCGCCGACCTTGAGGATGTAGGTGAGGACGGGTGGGCCGAAGAGCTGGGACTTGGCCATGAAGCGGACCTTGCGCCAGAGGTAGATGCCGACGAAGAAGTGGTCGGCCTGGCTGAAGTGGTTGGGGGCGAGGACGGCGGCGCCGTGCCGCGGCACGTTCTTGCGGCCGCGGGCGGTGACCCGGTAGAGGAGGATCGTCGGGATCGTGATCACGATGCGGGCCGCCGTGTAGGTCCATCCCGCCCCCTTGCGCGCCGATTCGTGGAACTGGTCGAAGTACTCCGCCGGGCGGTCGTCGAGGTACACCTGTGGCTTCATGTCGGGCATCGGCAAGGGCGGGCGCGGGGCGCCCGTGCTGGGTTCTACTCGACCGGGCGGGCGCGGTTACGGGCGGGCGCCGCGACCCGACGAACGGCGGGTCGTGGAGCGAAGGTGGCGTATATCGCCACCTTCGCTCCACGCCCTACGGTAGCCCCGGGTCGAAGCTGACCGACCAGACGCTCATGCCCGCTTCGGGGCGCAGCGCGACCGTGTGGGCGCCGTGACGCTCGTGGGTCGCCAGTTCGTAGAGGCCGGGGCCGGTCACCTCGAC